>JBKGXW010000160.1:0-2694 GCA_046546395.1 Halanaerobiales bacterium | reverse complement strand
TGAACAAGGTTTACTGTACATCCACCAAATCCTGCACCAGTCATTCTTGCCCCCAGTACACCTTCCTGTCCCAATGCCAGTTCGACCAATATATCCAGTTCTTCACAGCTGACCTCATAATCATCTCTCAGACTTATATGAGATTCTGTCATAAGTTTACCAAAGGTATTCAAATCGTTATTCTTTAAGGCTGAGGCTGCAATTAAAACCCGGTTATTTTCAGTAATTACATGTCTAGCTCTTTTTAGAGTAGTATTAGATAGCTTATCAGCATATTGTTCCAACTCCTCATAGCTTACATCTCTTAATGCCTCCACTCTATGATTTAAGCTCTCAGCAAAAAAATCCGCTGCTTTTTCACATTCCCCCCGCCTTTTATTGTACTCCGAATCAGCCAGTCCTCTTTCCACATTGGAATTACAAATGACAACACGGTAGTCCTCACTTATAAAAGGGACTAATTCATATTCGTTACTTCGGCAGTCTATCATCAGGGCATTCCCTTTTCTACCAAGTCGGGATATATATTGATCCATAATACCACATTTTACGCCAACAAATTCATTTTCTGCCCTCTGACATAATAATGCCATCTCAACAGGTTGAATATTGATCTGATTTAATGAAGCTATTGTATAGGCTGTCACTACTTCCAGGGCTGCTGATGAACTCAGCCCTGAGCCCTTTGGCACATTACCAGTAAATACTATATTCATCCCGGGCAGGTAGTAATCCTGTTTCTGTATCTCGTCCATAACACCTTTCAGATAATTGGCCCAGAAATTTTCCTCTTCAAACTCAAGGTCGACCATTGAGAAGATAACTTCAGTATCATAATCCAGTGAATAGGCAGATACTTGCTTATCATCCCTAAGCTGAGCTAACATAATAATCTCTTTATCGATTGCCATCGGCAGCACAAAACCGTCATTGTAATCTGTATGTTCTCCGATAAGATTTACACGTCCCGGTGCGGCAAAAGCACCATTCTTTAAACCTGTGTCTTGATACTTATTATTGAATATATCCCATAATTCTTTTATAGCTTTCACGATATACACTCCCCTGCTTAAATCTATAACATTACCAACTAGAGCAAATGTACCTCTCCACCTAAATCAAAGATATTGTTTGGACGGAGTTTTCTTGAGATTATTTTAGATAAAATTTTTCTCTAGCAGTTTCTTGATATAATTTATCTTGTGAACTCTTTTGGCTCTGTATTCCTGAGCTCCTCAGCCTTATCTTCAGGCAGCGAGTTGTTTATATATGCACCCGCACCTGCCTCACTACCGGCCAGATATTTTAGTTTGTCCTCACTTCTATATGGTGGGTAGAACTCGATATGAAAATGAGAATAATCCTTTCCACTGCCATCTGTCGGTTGCTGATGAATGGACATAATGTATGGAAAAACAAAACCAAATAAGTTATCATACTTCTGTATTACAGTCCTCAATATAGCTGCCAGATCTTCAACCTCTTTTCCAGTAAATTCATTAAATGAAGGGAGGTGATTGTTGGCATATATATGGACTTCATAAGTATAACGAGCAAAGAAAGGTACTACTGCCGTAAAGGAATCATTGGCTGTTACAACCCTCCTACCATCTTCCCGCTCTTCATCAATGACATCACAGAAAAGACACTTCCCTTCCTGCTGATAATGCTCTTTACTTGAATCAAGTTCTTTCTTTATCTTTGGTGGAATAAAGGGATAAGCATATATCTGACCATGAGGATGTTCCAGTGTAACCCCTACCTCCTCACCCTTGTTCTCAAAGATAAATACATAATCTATAAAGTCTTTTGAACCGAGTTCCTGATAACGGTCCTTCCAGACCTTAACCAGTTTTACAAAACGGCTCAGGGGTTCCTCTGACATAATTCCATTATGTTCTGATGTAAACAATACTACCTCACAGATACCCTCCGCCCTATCTACTGGATAGAGAGTACCTCCTTTTATTTCCGGTTCAGGTGCTTCTTCTTGTAATGACGGAAACTTGTTTTGAAATACTACCAGATCATAATCCCTGGGAACCTCAGTAGGAAAACCTCCCTCTTCAGTCGGACAGAGGGGGCAAAAATCCTTCGGCGGTTTAAAAGTACGATTTTGTCTATGTGTAGCTGTTATTACCCAATCTCTATTAATTGGGTCCCAGCGCAATTCTGACATATCTATTCCTCCCATAAACTTTATTAAATCCCCAACTTTAGTAAATCAATATCTTACTCATGTGCTATTCCTGAGTCAAGTTGCCTATATTATTGACGATTTATTTCTAACAATATTTACTGTTTATCTTGCAGATTAATTTTCATCACTCTTTATAATCTTAGGCTTCAGTATCAGAATACTTGTCTTCTGGTGACTTTTTCTCCCTTACAGAATCATTCTCATCCTCGAATTCATAAAAAATTATATAACGTCCATCATCTTTCTTTTCTTTCTTTTTAATCATTTCCATTAAAGCCGCCTCCTTTATGCCACTTCCAGGCAGTTTCGATTATTGTCTTCAGATCTGAATATTGGGGATTCCAGCCCAGTTCCTTTTTAATTCTTTCAGAACTGGCTACCAGCACAGCCGGATCTCCTGCCCTGCGTTCCCCTATTTCTGCTTTTATTTCACGGCCTACTACCTCTGAAGCAGTATCAATTACCTCTTTCACAGAATACCCCTCACCATTTCC
>JBKGXW010000159.1:0-2757 GCA_046546395.1 Halanaerobiales bacterium | reverse complement strand
TTTAATGATGTAACTTAGACAATATAATTTAATTAATATAATAGTGAAAGATACGAAATATGAATAGCAGGAATTTTAATAATAAGTATCAGAAAGGAATAGTTAATCTATGGGAAATATTCAGCAGCGGGATGAGCAGAAACTTAAAGAGAATCGGTCGGAGAATCAGGTTGGCCAGAAAGAACTTATTAAACATGATAGAAATGTTAATCAGCTTAATCAGGTAGAACTGCTGGCTCCAGCTGGTAATCTGGAAAAATTGAAGTTGGCTATACTCTATGGAGCAGATGCGGTTTACTGCGGCGGCCACAGCTACGGACTCCGTGAGGGTGCTGATAACTTTACTCTGGAAGAACTGGAAGAAGCAGTTGAATTTGTACATAGCCATGATGCAAAAATATATATTACCGTAAATATGATACCACACAATGAGGACCTGGAAGGACTTGCTGAGTACCTGCAACAGCTGGCCTCTATAAATGTCGACTCGTTAATTGTATCTGATCCAGGTATCATCAGTATTATTAAGGAAGAAGGGATTAATACACCAGTACATCTAAGTACACAGGCTAATGCGGTTAATTGGGCCAGTATTCGTTTCTGGAAGAAGCAGGGGGTAGAACGGGTGATCCTGGCCAGGGAACTTTCCAGGAAAGAGATACTTGAGATTAAAGAAAAGACTGATATAGAGTTGGAAATGTTCATACATGGGTCCATGTGTATTTCATATTCGGGCAGGTGTCTTTTGAGCAATTATATGACCGGGCGTGATGCAAATCGCGGCAAATGTGCTCATTCCTGCCGCTGGAAGTATCATCTGGTGGAAGAACAGCGTCCCGGCGAATATTATCCTATCTATGAGGATGATCAGGGCACCTATATTATGAATTCTAAGGATCTCTGTCTGATCGAATATATACCGGAAATAATTGAGGCAGGTATTTCCAGTCTCAAGATAGAGGGCAGGATGAAGAGTCTGCATTATGTAGCAACTGTTACTTCTGTTTACAGGAAGGCCATTGATTCCTATTACAGGGATCCAGATAACTATCAGTTTAAAGAGGAATGGCTTGAAGAATTGAGGAAGGTAAGCCATCGTGATTATATTACCGGCTTCTTTCTGTCGCCACCTGGAACAGAAGAGCACAACTATGATTCTTCTGCATATCAACGGAATTACGACTTTATGGGTGTCGTAAGGGACTTTATACCTTTTGAGGATGTAGAAAAAGCAGCTGTTCAACAGAAACTCAGGACAGGAAATCAGGACAGTACGGAACATGGGAGTGCAGTGATTGGCCATGCTGTCGTGGAAGTACGCCATAAGTTTTTCAGGGGTGATGTCATTGAAATCATGGGGCCTGATATAGATAGTTTTGAAATAAACCTTGATTATATTATTAATAAACATGGAGAATATGTAAATGATGCACCACACCCCAGGGAATTAATCAAGATACCAGTTGACAGGATTGTAAAACCATATTATCTGCTGCGGAGGGAGAAATTAAATAATGCCTAATCAGGAAAGTAATGTGAATACTAAAGTGAATAGTAATGATAAACAGTATTTAGCTGAAGATGAGCAGAAGGATATTAACCGGGACAATAAGCAAGATAAAAAGAGTGCCAGTCACTCTGGAAGCAGTAATGATATCCCTGCTCCTTCAACAGAAACCAGCAGAATAAAGATAAAGATACCCAGAGAAGAGATTGTCTTTATGGATATGATTTTCAAATCATACGGCGGTCTGGCCCTGGTCACAGTTGACCACCTGGATGAGGGAACGCTTTTTCTTGATGTCACAGAAGGTACCAGACCTGATGTGATGGCAATATTGAAAGACTTGCAGAAAAGTATACCTCTTACAATTTATGAGAATTATAAGCATGAAGAGGAAGAGTAGCTTTTCATCATATAGTTCTTAGCATTTAGATAATAATATGCAATTAGATAATAATTTAATGGTTACATGCTTAGATATTTCTAAAAATTAATTAAAAACATGAAAAATTTAATAATTTAAGGCACATTACACAGATTCACCTCATATAATAGTTTAGAGCCTTTTTTTGGGGAGGTGGGTCTTTTTTGCTGTCAATATTAATTGGCCTGTTGAGAGGTTATCTGCTTTTAGTTTCCTATATTCGAAATGGGAAGGCTTTTCCCGAACCCCTCAGTGCAGAAGCAGAAAAAAGATATCTGGAAGAAATGAAAAAGGGGAATGAGGAAGCAAGAAACATTTTGATAGAAAGGAATCTACGCCTGGTTGCACATATTGTAAAAAAATATGATTCAGTGCATACAGACAATGAAGACTTGATATCTATAGGAACTATTGGTTTAATTAAGGGAATCAATACTTATGATAAAAGCAAGCGGACCAAGTTAGCAACTTATGCTGCCCGTTGTATTGAAAATGAAATATTGATGCATCTTAGATCAACTAAAAAGTTGAATAATGAGACTATGTTGCAACAATCTATTGGATCTGATACAGAAGGTAATGACATTACACTACTGGATATACTGGAAGCACAGGATGATTCGGTTATAAATAAAGTGGAGCAGTCTTTAAATGAGGAGAGGCTCTACGAGAAAATTGAATCCCTATCAGAGAGGGAGAAGAGGGTGATTCAGCTCCGATATGGGCTGATTGATGGGAAACAACTAACTCAGCGGGAAGTTGCAGAAATTCTGGGAATATCACGCTCATATGTATCCAGGATTGAGAAAAAGGCCGTTGAAGACCTGGC
>JBKGXW010000158.1:0-2759 GCA_046546395.1 Halanaerobiales bacterium | reverse complement strand
TGACTCTACTTAATAAATTGACTCTACTTAATAAATTGACTCTACTTAATGATATTGACATACAGCAGACCATGGTGGTCTTTTTTTTATTTAAAACCATGCAAAGCCGCCTTTCCTGAATTATACCTTATATTCACTTCTTTTACTTACCATTTAATCTTCACTTACTTGTTGTATACAAATATTCTCATGGTCATATAATAATATATACATAAGGAGTGATAAATATGGGTATCACTATCTCAACCCTTGACTATCCGGAAGAAATAAAAAGAAAATTAAGTGATCAGCTAGGAACAGGCATTATTTATGCAGAAAAGGAAAGTAAGGATTATACTCTTTTTACAATAGATTTTGATCAAAAGAAAAACTTCAATACCCTGGAGTATCTGTCTACAATGATAGCTGATATCGTGATAGGTCACCTGGAAAAGAAGTTTATCAACAGGATAATTAAACATAAATATAATCAATTTTCAGTTGATGAGCAGGGGATTATTCAGGAAATGACTGTAGATCATCTGAATGAATCACTGACACCAGATAAAAAATTAGGGGAAATATTGAGGCGTGAAGAAGTAATCAGACAGATCCTGAGTTATTTCAATCAGAATCAGGACTTAAACATTGAGGGTTTTTTTCGATTTAGACTAAAGGACTATATTGATGAACTAAAAATAGCCGTAGAAATCGCTGTTGATGATTTTATTATAGAAAAGGAATATAATGAATTTATAGATCTCTTAAGGTATTTTGTCAATTTACAGGAACCAAGAATTTCTGAAGCCAATGTAATTCAGAATAAAAATGGTTCTTTCAAAATCCTCGATAAAATTGGAAATACTATCAACAATGAATATCTGGAAGGATATCTTGCCGAGATGTTTGAGGATGAGGTTGAACATGAAGATTTACTGGTCAGTGCATTAATCAATGTTGCACCTGTCAAGATTATCCTACATTTTGATCAACCTACTATAGAGGATACTGTTCGAAAAATATTTGACGCACGTGTGGATGTCTGTGATGGTTGTAAGATATGTTGTAAGACACCAAATACTATGAGTGATAATAAGGATGATTAGATTTGATATTACCTTAACTTGACAAAACCTTTATAAACATATTATAATTAGGTAACAATCAAGTTATTATTCAAAAAGCATTGAAGAGGAGAGTAAGATATAGATATTTTCTCAAGAGAGGGATGCCGCTGGCTGAAAGTATCCTGTTATAATATATCTGAAGACCACCTCAGAGCTGATAGAAACAAAGTCGTTAAAGATCAGTATTTCTATCCGGAAGAAAATCCGTTAACTAACAAATAAGTGAGTTGATATGATGTAGACTTATGCATATATAATACTATGAGAATATATAGTAAAATATTCTGGATTATATATAATAGTATATCATCAAGTAGTATAGCTACATTTTGATAGTTGACTCAATAGAGTGGAACCGCGGCCCTTATTCGTCTCTAAATGATGAATGGGGTTTTTTGTATTTTTATATCATCTAATTATCAATCTTTGACTTAACAAATATGATTTATCTCTAATTAATTGATCAAAGTAAAAATTTAAGGGGGAAGAAAATATGTCAGAAATTAAGATTACTTTACCGGATGGTTCTAAATTAACACATGATGCTGGAGTTACTGTAGAAGAGGTAGCCTATAGTATAGGAAAGGGCCTTGGTCGTGCTTCTGTTGCAGGAGAAATAGACGGGGAACTTGTTGATCTGAAGACAAATATTAATGAAGATGTCGAGTTGTCTATTATTACTATTGGGTCAGAAGAGGGACTAGATATCTACCGTCATACAGCTGCTCATGTAATGGCACAGGCAGTTAAGAGGTTGTATGGTGATGAGGTCAAACTGGCTATAGGCCCTACCATTGAAAATGGTTTTTATTATGATTTTGATATTGAAAAAACCTTTTCACAGGAAGATCTATTGAAGATTGAAAAAGAAATGAAAAAGATTATCAAAGAAGACCTACCTATTGAACGAGAACTTGTAAGTAGTGAAGAGGCTTTGGAAGTAATGAAAGAAAAGGGTGAAGACTATAAAGTTGAGCTGATTGAAGAGTTTGATGATGACCATGTCAGCTTATATCATCAGGGTGAATTTACTGACCTCTGTAGGGGTCCTCACCTTCCTTCAACCGGCAAACTAAAAGCATACAAACTGCTCAGTCTGGCTGGTGCATACTGGCGTGGTGATGAGAACAATAAGATGCTGCAGAGAATTTATGGAACTGCTTTCCCTAAGAAATCTGAATTAAATGAGTATCTGGAAAGACTTGAAGAGGCCAAGAAACGTGATCATAGAAAGATAGGTAAAGAACTGGATCTTTTCAGTCTCCAGGATGAAGGAAGGGGATTTCCGTTTTTCCATCCCAAAGGTATGGTTATAAGAAATCAGCTAATTGATTTCTGGAAAGAGGAACATAGGAAAGCCGGTTATAAAGAGATTATGACACCTGTTATCTTAAATCAGTCACTGTGGAAACAATCAGGACACTGGGAGCATTATCAGGACAATATGTATTTTACTACTATAGATGATGAGAAACATGCTGTTAAACCTATGAATTGTCCAGGTGGTATTTTAATCTATAAAAACACAATGCATAGTTACAGAGATTTACCTATCAGAATGGGAGAACTTGGTCTTGTTCACCGTCATGAAATGTCAGGTACACTTCATGGTTTGATGAGGGTTAGAAACTTTACACAGGATGATGCTCATAT
>JBKGXW010000157.1:0-2825 GCA_046546395.1 Halanaerobiales bacterium | reverse complement strand
GAAGAGAGTGCTTCTGCATCTGAAGAACTTGCTGCTCAGGCACAGAATATGCAGGATAATGTGAGATATCTGGTGGAACTCGTGGATAAGAAAAGTAGCAATACAAATAAAGACAGGGAAGAAGAAAAACCTTCCAGTTACAAAGATAATGGGAAGAAGGGTTATAATAATAACAAACAACTAACAACAAAGAAGCGAAATAGTATCAAGACAGGGAATAAAAACATCGTAGTCTCACCTGAAGATGTTATTCCTCTGGAAGATGATATGGGAGACTTCTAAATGAAAGAATATGGCCCTCTTAAAATAGAACAATGCTTTTACTTTTAAAGAATAAAACCTGAAAGTCTTTAATTAAAACAGTATGAATGAGTCTATATAGTAGCATTCAAAAGAGAAACAAAGAAAATAATTAAGCAAGTAATTAGAGGAGTAAATACAGGAGGGGTGTCAGACAAATGCAGATAAGCGAAAGGGAGTTCAAACTATTCAAGAAACTAATTTATGATAGATATGGAATATACCTGGCACCCCATAAACATCAGATGATACAGGCCCGTTTAGGAAAAGTGTTGAGGAAAACTGATTTAAAGGATTTTAATCAATTGTATCAGGCTTTACTGGATGATAACAAACAAGTCTGGTTGTATTTTGCTGATGAAGTAACTACTCACAAGACTGATTTTTTCAGAGAAAACAGCCATTTCCGCTTTCTTGCTGATAATATAGGAAAAATGGCTTTGAACAACAGCAGCATTAATGAAAATCAAGAGATAAGGGTCTGGAGTGCTGGTTGCTCT
Organism: Halanaerobiales bacterium; assembly: GCA_046546395.1. Taxonomy (GTDB): domain Bacteria; phylum Bacillota; class Halanaerobiia; order Halanaerobiales; family DTU029; genus JBDNGI01. The sequence continues at coordinate 2,025 of JBKGXW010000157.1, read as the reverse complement.
ACAGGTGAAGAACCATATACAATAGCGATGGTATTAAATGAATACTTACCATCAGATATTAAAATCAAAATTTTGGCGACAGACATAAGTAGTGAAGTAATTGCTGTAGCTCAACGAGGAATATATAAAGAGCAAGATGAGCAGATAGATCAATTGTTTCTAGACAAATACTTTAAAAGACACAATAATAGAATGCACTTAATCCAGGAAATAAAGGATTTGGTTACTTTTCGCACATTTAATCTCATGCACCCCTTTCCCTTTCAAAACAAATTTGATATTATCTTCTGTCGAAATGTAATGATTTATTTTGATAATCCGGTACAGGTCAAATTAATAAGGAAATTTTACGATGTTCTTGTACCAGGCGGCCTCTTTTTTATCGGCCATTCTGAAAGTCTAAGTCAGAAGCAATATAGATTTAAATACATACAGCCAACTGTATATCAAAAATAATATTTTCTCTAGAGTAACTCCAGGAATATGTCCTATTTTTCTGCTATAGTCCTAATGGTATTAAATAATGACAAAAATTAAAATCTGGAAATGTCTTGTTAGAAAATAGCAAAGAGGAGAATAATAATGTCTGCCGAAGTACCCAGATATTTTGTAAAGCCAGGATATATATTTGTGACTGATAAGCCGTATTTATTACATACAGTATTGGGGTCCTGTGTTTCTGTCTGTTTGCGGGATAAAAAAACTCAGATTGCCAGTATGAATCATATTGTTTTTGATAAACCATATAATAATCAAAGGGATGCCCGCTTTGCAAGTATATCTATACCATATATGATTAGACTAATGAAAAACAGAGGTTCCAGGTTAGAAGATGTTACCGCACATATAGTAGGTGGCGCTTATAATTCCTCTTTTGGTAACCTATCAGTAAGCGAAAATAATATTAGTACAACAGAGAAGATACTCAATAAATTCAAACTAGAAATACAGACAAGGGATGTTGGTGGAGAAATGGGCAGAAAGGTTATATTTAATACAGAAACTGGTGAAATATTAATATATAAAGTGAATAATGTCAGGAAGGATGACTGGTATGACTACCATTAAGGTCCTAATTATTGATGATTCAGCAATGGTCAGGAAGATTTTAACCAGAGAGTTGGGGAAGGTCTCTGAGATTGAAGTAGTAGGAACAGCACCTGATCCCTATATAGGGAGAAATAAAATAATAAAACTAAAACCTGATGTAGTATTACTTGATGTAGAAATGCCCAGGATGGATGGGTTGACATTTCTAGAAAAGTTAATGAAACATTATCCTATGCCAGTTATCATAGTTAGTTCACTTGCTAAAAGTGGTGGAGAAGTCGCCCTTCGTGCAATGGAACTTGGTGCGGCAGAAGTTATAGCAAAACCAGGGTCCTCCTATACAATAGGAGACATGGCAGAACAGCTTGTTGAAAAAATAAAAGCTGTTAATAGAATATCCTTTCATAAGTATAAAAATAAATCAGATCAGATAGAGACAAATAAAGTTATTAAATCAAAAGCTTCTTTATTGAAAACAACAAATAAGATAATTGCAATTGGTGCTTCTACAGGTGGAACCCATGCCCTGAAGAAAGTTCTTACTTCATTACCGGCTAATATGCCTCCTATACTTATTGTTCAGCATATGCCGGAGCACTTCACTACCTCTTTTGCTCAGAGATTGGATACTATTTGTGCATTGAATGTTAAAGAGGCTGAAGACGGTGATCTGGCTACAACAGGAAAGGTTTTGCTGGCGCCCGGCAATAAGCATATGACACTTAATAGAAGTGGGGCCAGTTATTTTGTTGAAGTAAAGGACGGTCCTCTGGTATTTCATCAAAGGCCTTCTGTAGAGATTTTGTTTAATTCTGTTGCCAGGTATGCTGGTTCAAATGCTATTGGCGTTATAATGACAGGTATGGGTAAGGATGGCGCAAACGGTTTGCTGGCAATGAGGAATGAAGGAGCTTATACCATTGCGCAGGACGAAGATAGTTGTATTGTTTATGGCATGCCCAAAGAGGCAGTAAT
>JBKGXW010000156.1:0-2828 GCA_046546395.1 Halanaerobiales bacterium | reverse complement strand
TTAACTCATCTGGTACTTCTTTCTGATATTCAAGTTCAGCAGCAGATGAAAAATCTCGTTCTGCACCCAGAAAACCAATTTCATTTTCTACCTGTACCATTATCACTGTGTTTTCTTCGCCATCTATTTCCCTTAAATGTTTCATAAAGACAGAAAAGGCCTTTGCATCAGCCGCTATTGCTTCTTTACAAAAAGGTGAAATAGTTTCCGAAGGGTAATCTTTTTTATAACAGGAACGAAAAAAACGTTGGTAATCTTCCTTTACCCAGCCAGGCACATAAGTGCTTTCTCCATTTTTCCATAAAGCAAACCACAATAATATTAACTTTATATTTTCTCTTCTAGCCTGTTTAATAATCCCATCTACTAAAGTAAAATCATATTGGCCTTCCTCTTTCTCGATCTTTTCCCAATAAACAGGTAATAAAACAGTATTTAGAGGTAGATTTCGCAAATTAGGCCAAACCTTTTTATCCATATAGTCCAGACTAGAAGAACTGGAATTATGCAGTTCGCCCCCCAGCACAAAATAAGGCTTACCCTGAACATACAGCGTTATATCTCCCCGCTCATTTTTTGATAACTGTGGTCGCATACTTTTCACATAATCACCCCTTCTTACATATTCAACTTGTCTTTTTTACTATTACTTCAATACTTACATCAGCCAGCTCTTTATTTAAATCCTTCTCCTCGGTCAGATCTAAAACCGGGTATCCATCTATATCAAAATGCACCCTTCTAATACCAGAACTCCTGGGACCATCAATATCAGGTCTTGCATGATAGGCATTCCAGACAATACCATCGTCATCAGTTACAAAGGAAATATGGCCTGGACCATATTCTCCTTCAACACTTCTTGATGTTAATAATGGATAGTTAGCTTTTTTCCAACTATTTGGATCCATCAAGTCTGAATATTTATCCGTTTCCAATAATCCTACAACATAAGTAGAATCAATAAGGGCGCTAGCAATAGTAACAAATATTTTTTCATCTCTTTTAAGTACAAAGGGGCCTTCATCTACAAAAACATGATTATTAGCCCAACCATAATCTGGCTTAGAAACAAGAACCGGGTCGTTAATCAGTTTCCAGGGCTCAAGAGGATCAAGTTTTGCAATATATAACCATGCACCGAGATCAACAGGTAAGAATTGACGTTCTGACCACATGGCATAATATTCTCTATTATGTTTAATAACTGTCATATCAAGAGAAATAGTCTTCCCTGCCTCACATAAATAACTACCATCTTTCTTTAACACACGATGAGGTCTTGACCAATCCTCTTTGCAGGCAGGATTACCACCTTTACGCAATTTCATAACGTGTGACTCTTCATAAAAGAATTCACCTGAAGTTGCCCCATGGAAAATATATAAATCATCTTCAATAACATGAAATTCTGGAGCCCACAATAAACCAGCAATATCCTCATAAGTATTTGAATCAAGTAACAATACTTCCCTAGCATTTACCAATTCAGGAATGCTATCTGCTTCTCGAATATATAAGGTATGATTACCATCAGCATCATTAGTAGCAATAAAGTAATACTTGCCATTCCATTTGCGAATACAGGGATCGGCCCTATTAATAGCTACTGGAAATTCAAAATGATCTTGATGTACTGTTCCAGTAATATGATAGCTTCCTGGCCTGTCCCAATCTATCTGCTCTGTATTCCAATCTACAGTTTTATCTGCCGTAGTTCCATCACTATAAATTGCAGTAGCCTTAAGATCATTTAAATCTTCTTCAGATTCAACGCAAACAGAATCAGGTAGGTAAATTTCCACATTAGTAGGAACAGATAATTTATAAATAAGCCTTTGAGCTTTTTCATTTGATATTGTAATTACATTACGAGTTACTGCACCTTCTATATCTGTAGCAACAGAGTCCAGTTCAAAAGCCTCAGCTTCTTCAGCTTCAGATACTCTTAAATCATTTTTAATATCTTTAGCTATATTGCGATAATAATTATTCTCCTGATCTCTCCAGCAAATAACATGTGCTTTTTTCTCATCGTCATATTCACATTTTATATCCTCTACATACTTTTCTTTCTGTAGATCAATTAAACCAACTTCCTTATACTCCAACAAATCATCTGAAGTAAAGAAAAGAATTGAACCCTTGCTTGAGGAATCTTCTTCTCCATTAGCTTCTGTACGTATAGCAATTACACCAAAGCTGCCATCTTCCATCTGAAATATATAAGGTTTTTTTAGACTCTTTGCATTAAGAGATCCATTGGCATTCTCAGTTGCAAGGGCAAATAATACACCAGAATTATGGTTTAATGGATGATAATTTACCCCATCCTCACTATAAGCCAAATGCATACTATAAGCCAGTTTCGGTGCATAAATCATTTCATCCTTAGGTTTTCTGGTATAAGAAAGTATTTTGATATTGTCTTTTATCTCTGAATTTTTCAATTTTATTAGCCTCCATATTCGATAAAAATCTTTTACCGTCTTAAATCTCTTTTGCAGAAAAATATTCAAAATATGCATCAACATTGCTGGCAAAAACACCAAGATAAGTACCAGTAAAAGTCATCTTCATTGTTCCTTCAGTACATAAACCAGCGGTTTTAGCAGATCCCAAAGGAATCCAGTCCTCCTCCAGGCGATAGCTAAATAGATAGTCTTCTTTGCCAGTTATAATCTGAAACTCAATTTCCCCCTTAAAATCAATTTCAATCTTTTTTTCAATATGTTCAATATCATGAACTTTTTTCGATAAAACAAGATAATTTTTCCCTGATTCATTACTCAGATATATCTCGTAGTGATAATCCTTATTATAATAAG
>JBKGXW010000155.1:0-2831 GCA_046546395.1 Halanaerobiales bacterium | reverse complement strand
TTATCTCATTTTGAGCTATAGGTTGTCCTGTATTTGTAATAGAAATAATATAATTATATTCCTCTATATGATAATTCACTTCAATACGGTTTAGATCACCATATTTAACGGCATTTTCTATGATATTGTCAAACACCTGTGATAGGGCATTTATATCTGCTGTCACCAGTAGATCCTCTTTCAGTCCAGCAGAAACAAAGTCCATATGTAGTAACTCTATCTTTTGAATTATAATCTGATTGAGACGCGAGGCAATATCAGACATATATACTTCTCCCAGTTCAACTTTCAAGGACGCGGTATTAATTTCCTGAATAGAAGATTCCAGTAATTCTCTTGTCAACTTCTCGATTACATCCACCTTATCAAGTATTATATTCAGTGCCCTGTCCTGTTCTTCTGCTTTCTCATATATACCTTCGTTCAGGGCAATAGCATAGTTTTTTATAGAAGATAATGGTGTTTTTATATCATGGGAGAGCCCGGCAACCAGAGTCTTCCTCTGCTTTTCAAGTCTGGAATTACGATTCTTCTGTTCTTCCAGTTGCTCTCTAAGCATATCAAGCCCCCAGATGAATTCAGTGAAATATTGATTCTTACTGGGTACCTTTAGTGTCTCCACACAGCCTGCAGCCAGTTGTTTTGGGACTGACGAAACCCTTTCCATGGGCTCAATAATGTTTCTATATATGTAATAAATACTGGTCTGAATAATTATAAAGAAAATAGTTATTATACTACAAAAAAGCAGAGCCTGTTTTAGTTTTCTGCCGGAAGCTGTTTCTATAGTATACTTTGCCAGATAATCGCTACCCTCTACCGGTAAATATACCGCAGGACTCCTGTCCAGATCATTAATTGCAAAAAATGCCTGTTGATTTACCCCAATAGTTTCATTGGTTTTTTCGTTTACTGCTACTTCTCCTTTTAAAAAATGATTTAGATCTATTAGTTCAACTTCTGAGACCATACCTTTGTCTTCTTCTGTCAGACTTTTTATGATTTCCCGATTGGTCTCAGGGTCACTGCCAAATCTACTCTGAATTCTATTTATATGTATTTTATATATCCCGGCATTATCATCATATCTATATATAACACCCAGTACAATCATAATAGCAAGAATCCACAATGCGCTTGTGATCAGGAATGTTTTTTTCATTTTAATCCCTCAAATCTATAACCTACTCCCCATATAGTAATGATCGATTCAGGTTTTCTGGGATCTTTTTCTATCTTTTCCCTCAGCTTATTAATATGTACTGTCATTGTTGAAAACTCGCTATCACTATCAATTCCCCAGACCATATTAAATAACTTTTCTTTTGAAAGGGCCCTTCCCCTGTTTTCTACCAGTATCCTCAATAATTCAAATTCCTTTGCTGGCAGTGGAATAGGTTTATCTTTAATATAAAGCTGTCTTGCAGTTTTATCAATTAACAGATCACCATCTACTATCTTTTCTACATCCAATTGCATATCATAGGCCCTGCGAAGCTGTGATTTTACACGTACAAAAAGTTCTTTGACAGAATAGGGTTTTTCCAGATAGTCATCAGCTCCAAGTTCAAGTCCGATGATACGGGCATCTTCACCAGTCCTGGCACTGATTATAATGATAGGGATATTGGATTTTTTTCGTACAGCTTCACAGATAGTAAGGCCATCAACACCTGGAAGCATAATATCAAGTATCAGGAGTTTAACAGAATTTAACATCAGATAATCCAGTGCCTCCTGACCATCATCTACTATTTTAACATTGTATCCACTTTTTTCAAAATAATCTTTTGTTACCTGGGCCAGTTCTTGCTCATCTTCAACCAATAATATCTCTTCCATCATATACCCCCAGTTAGATTTAAGCCTCATCTCTTACAATAATCAAAATCCTATAAATGTTCAATTAATCTAATTATTTCTCAATGATCCGCTTGTCGTGATCAGGTCCACCAGAACCCATATCAAACCTCAACTTTATATCGCCAATGCCGAGGTGAGGTTATCGTGATGAAGTCTCACTAAAACCCCATATCAAGTAACCATGAGGCCAGTTTTGACTCCCTCAGCTTAATATCACTTTCTGAAGGGATATAACTCCCTAGAAGATACTCACCATAGATATTACCATCTTTCATAAAGAGAACCCTCTCGCTATGAGAAGCTACCTTAACATTATGAGTAACCATCATTATCGTGGTACCTTCACGATTTATTTTATGAAAGATGTCCATAATCTCAGCTGCAGCTTTCGAATTAAGAGCCCCGGTAGGTTCATCTGCAAATATCATCTCGGGATTATTGATAAGGGCCCTACAGATAGCTGCCCTCTGAAGTTGTCCGCCAGAGGCCTGGGTGATATCATTATCAGCCAGCTCAATAATCCCTGTCTTTTTCATCAGTTCAATGGCCTGCTTTTTTATATCTTCTCTCTTTCTCTTTCTAGCCATATATGCTGAAATTATGATATTGTCTATAATTCCAAGGTTTTTTAATAGATTAATTTGCTGAAAAACAAAACCCATCCTTTGCAACCTTAAACTTGACAATTTCTTTTCAGTTAGACCGGCCAGTTCAAAACCAGCAAAGTTCACATTCCCGGCAGTCATCTTATCCATACCACTAATATTGTACAACAATGTGCTCTTACCTGATCCGGAAGGCCCCATGATAGAAACAAATTCCCCTTCTTTTACAGAAATATTTATGTTTCTCAGAACATGATTCTGTCTTTTATTTACCAGATAGGTCTTACATAAGTTCCTTGCTTCCAATATATTATTCACTTTATTCCTCCTTTACTTATTGAGACTATTTCTACATGATATCTA
>JBKGXW010000154.1:0-2905 GCA_046546395.1 Halanaerobiales bacterium | reverse complement strand
TCTAGACTATCAAACCTTGATTCTAGACTATCAAACCTTGACTCCAGGTTATCAAATCGACCTTCAAAGTCCTTCTTGAAACTATAAAAACCCTCCAGTAATTGATCCATTTTATCACTCATGAATTACACCCTCTTTTTGATAATCTTCAACTAGCAAGAATCAAAAATAAGTTATATATATTAACTTCGGAGTTTTTTGAAAAATTCCTGCATCAGTTTTCGACTTTCTTCAGCCAGTATCCCGGCTCTAACTTCAGTCACCTGATGATTTAATCTCTGATCTTTTACTATATTGTATAGACTACCTGTTGCCCCTGCTTTGGGGTCAAGCGCGCCAAATATCAGTCTCCTGATACGGGCCTGCACAATTGCCCCAGCACACATAGGGCAGGGTTCTATTGTAACATATAGGTCACAATTGTCAAGCCGCCAGTTCTGTAAATTATTAGTAGCGTCCTGAATTGCTATTATCTCGGCATGGGCTGTAGGATCAAAATCTCTTTCTTTAAGATTATATCCACTGCCTACTATTTTGTCTTTATAGACAACTATAGCCCCGATAGGAACTTCTTTAATCTCCAGGGCTTTTTTTGCTTCTCTTATAGCTAATTTCATAAATTCTTCATCAGTTTTCATAAAATAAACTTACACATCTGTGCAAGTCCTCCTGATAAATATAATTTTTATTTCCAGTGACTTACATTTCATTGCTTAACAATTTCGAAGTTTGTTTAGTAAATTCATAATTTAAAATGGCGTGCCCGAGAGGAGTCGAACCCCTAGCCTTCTGATCCGTAGTCAGACGCTCTATCCAGTTGAGCTACGGGCACATAATTAAACTTTATTAAATTTATACCTGAGAAAATACAATCTATTACAACCGAACTGTCATTTCCTCACCGGCAAATAATATCTTAACATAAAGAACTAAAAAAATCAAATGATTTTTTGCTGCCAGATTTTAACAATATCGATAAGCCCATTTATTGAGTTCAATTTGACCTCTATATCTGACATCTTTTTTAATATTATTGCCCCTCAGCACAGATTGAATTTTACTATGAAATTGACCCATTGTCAAGCATATCATAGCAATTTCTAAAAATTAAAGTCTGATAGAACTATATGTAAAATTATGTATGGTTTATATTATTACATCGTCAATGGTAGCCACTCTAATACACGCTGAATCATTTTGTCCCAGTAGCCCCATTCATGAACAGCAGGTTCCTCTTCATAAGTAAGTTCAATACCTTCTTCCTGACATAAATCACGAAATGCAATATTGTCCTCATAAAGGAAATCTTCTGTGCCACAGCACTGAAACAGCCGAGGTTGTTTCCCCCTGTACTGCTTTAATTTTTTTACAAGATAAAAAAGATCACTATTACTTTCCCTGACATTCTCCAAATCACCAAATATCAGCTTAAACTCTCTTGCCAGTTCTTCATCTTCGGGGGTCTCTTCAATATGAGAAACAATATTTAATGCTCCAGAAAGACTTGCCGCAGCCGCAAATCTATCCGGATGATTTAAGGCCAACTTGAAAGCACCATAACCTCCCATGGAAAGACCTGCTACATAATTATCCTCTCCCTTCTCAGAAACAGGGAAGAACTCTCTGGCTCTGACCGGTACCTCCTCGCTAATAAATGTCCAATAATCATACCCTTTCTCCATGTCAGTGTAGAAACTCCGATGCACAGCAGGCATTACCACCGCAAGTCCAAGTGGCGCCACATATCTTTCAATAGATGTCCTCCTCTGCCAGATAGTATGATCATCAGACAGACCGTGTAATAGATAAAGAACAGGATACTTATCTCCTCCTGCATTATTCTTCATGCCTATCTGGGTCTCAGTATTCTGAGGAAGTATAACATTCATTGATGTAGATAAGCCAAGAACCTCTGAATAAAAATCACACTGTATAAAAGCCATCTGAAACACTCCTTAAATATGTATTATACTCTTCCTATTCTACTTTATATGCCCATGTTTACAACCGCTTTCCTGATTCTATTCAACCCCCTCATTAAAATAACCTCCTGTTCAATCTCCTCTATAATTAACTATATTGTATCAGTAAGTGAACCTGTATGAGATTATGGGTTTATTACTAACTATTCTAGATACTTATGCCAGTTCCTTCATAATTATAAAATATTTTTTGTTGTTGCTCACTATCTCAGGGGTAGGATTATTTTTTTAGATATTAAAAAAGAGCGATGCAATATGCCACCGCTCTTTTTCTGTCTATTATTTATAATGTTATTAACTATATCTAATACGATATATAATAATATATTTATTACACTATCTTTTGCTTAATTTAGTGCTACTTTTAGACTAGGTCTATATGCTATATCACTCAACATCCTGCTCATATGATGCTTCGAGACGTTTGTAAGATTTATATCTTGCTTTAGCGTCTTCTTCAGCAATCTTGAAGTATTCTTCAGCGATTTCAGGGAATGTCTGTTCAAGTGATGTATAACGTGTCTCACTCTTCAGGTAATCCTGGAATGACTCACTGGGCTCTTTAGAGTCCAGACTGAATGGATTTTTACCCTGTTCTTCAAGTTCAGGGTTGAACCTATATAGGTGCCAGTATCCAGATTGAACAGCATTTTTCTCCTGAGCTACACTATTACCCATACCCTCTTTTAATCCATGAGCAATACATGGTGTATAAGCGATTACAAGGGATGGACCAGGATAGGCTTCAGCTTCTTTAAATGCCTTAATAGTCTGGTTCATGTTAGCACCCAGGGCAACCTGAGCAACATATACATAACCATAGGACATAGCCATCATACCAAGGTCTTTCTTCCTGATCTTCTTACCTGATGCAGCGAACTTAGCAACTGCAGCAGTTGGAGTAGCTTTGGAAGACTGTCCAC
>JBKGXW010000153.1:0-3127 GCA_046546395.1 Halanaerobiales bacterium | reverse complement strand
AAATAAATGGTGCCGAGGGCGGGACTCGAACCCGCACAGGCAATTTGCCCACAGCGCCCTCAACGCTGCGCGTCTGCCAGTTCCGCCACCTCGGCATTTTGTCATGCAATATTTCTCTGTGACGATATATAATATAACATATATATATTTCTCTGTCAACCCTTTGAACAAATTGCTTTATAGCACTTGTTTGCATATCGAGATATTATAGAAGTAAATGATTTTACAGTAGTTAAGAATTAAGAAAAAGAGAAGATTTGCAGGTTTTTTTGTGTGTTTAGAGAATTTTATATATAAAACCGTAATAATATATTTCCCTGTTTACTATATATGAGAAGGTGGTCTTTTATGAAGCAGTCCAGAAAGGTAATTGTAAAAAATATAGATCAAATACTTGATATAGGAATTGCTCTCTCTGCAGAAAAAAGCTATGACAGGATACTTGAGATGATTCTGGAACAGGCGCGCTCTTTTACAAAAGCTGATGCAGGGACTCTATATTTATGTGAGGGTAATAGTTTAATATTTAAAGTATTACAGAATGATTCTATGGATATAGGAACTATGTCACTTCATACCGATAGTAAGCTTCCTGTTCTGCCAATAAATAAAAAAAGTGCTGCTGGCTATGCCGCGATTTCTGGTGAGATAATAAACATTTCTGATGTCTATAACAGCGAAAAATTTGATTTTGCTGGACCCAAGCTCTATGATAAACTGACAGGTTATAAAACTATATCAATGCTGGTGGTTCCACTAAAGAATTCTAAAGATAAGGTCCTAGGTGTATTACAGATTATAAATGCCAGAGATGATAATGGTAATATAATCCCCTTCACAAAAGATTATAATAAGGTAATTTCATCCCTGGCATCACAGGCGGCTATTACTCTCACAAACATCTGGCATGTCGAGCAGATTAAGGAACTAATGCATTCGTTCGTTGAAAGCATGGCTACTGCCATTGATGCCAGAACACCATATAATGCCAGCCATACTAAAAGGGTTGCCAAACTGGTAGAAAAGACTATTGAAATTATTAACACCCGGGAAACTGGAAAATATAAAAATGTATTTTTTGATCAGGAAAGAAAGGAACAATTAATCATGGCAGCCTGGCTTCATGATATTGGTAAGATTGGGACACCACTTTCTGTTTTAAATAAAGGAACCAAACTGGGAGATCGGTTGGAGTTGATTATACAGAGAATGGATTATATTAAAAGCAGGATGGAGCTTGATTTCCTAAAAAAAGGGTATGATAGTGAGCAGGACAAAGATACAGAAGATAAATATAATAAGAAAAAACAACTAATTCAAAATGCCCGGGCATTGATAAAAGACCTTAATGAACCTGATTATAATATCTCAGTTGAAGATGAAAAGGTCTTAAGGGAGATAGTTAATTCAAAATATATTGATGAAGATGGCAAGGAAAGAAACTGGATAAGCAAAGATGAATTCAAATCCCTTACTATCAAAAGAGGTACTTTAACTGCAGAAGAGAGAGAAATGGTAGAAAAGCATGTGGAAATTGGTTTGAGAATACTTGAAAACATACCTTTTCCCGATAAATTAGCACAGGTTCCTGAGTTTGTATCAATGCATCACGAATTACTGGACGGGTCAGGTTATCCTGCTGGCTTAAGAGATAATGAAATACCACTGGAGGCACGGATACTGGCTGTTATAGATATATTTGATGCCCTGACTTCTTATGACCGTCCATATCGAAAAGCCAGTTCTATTGAGGAAAACCTGGAGATAATGAAAACCATGGTGGAAGAGGGAAAACTTGATGGCAATTTATTTTCATTGATTCAGGAATATAAATTATGGGAATACATGGACGAATATGGAGAATTAGTGGGCAATTTCAAGATAGGCTGAACACTTAATATATTTAAGCTATATTGTACATTTTTTGAAGCTATTATATATAGTTTTTCAAATATTTAATATGCCCCTGGGGAGGAATTTATAATTATATATAGAATTAGATTAATAATGGGTATGAATATATACCTGGAAAAAGAAAAATGAAAATTTTCTGTTAAATAAAGGAGAAGTCAAGGAAAGAAAAATATATGGGGTACAGTTATAAAATATAAGGGGGTTATTTTACATGGAAAAAGGAGAAAGCAATAAGAAGAAGGTATATATTGCTATAGCAATTGCTCTATTACTTCTTGCGATTGGATTTTATTTCTATTATTTTTATCCACAGGTTATACCAGGGATGGCCAGCCCATCATTAAATCAGGATATTTCAATTCTTGTAGTCGGGGTAGATGATACCGAAAGTGTATCAAAAGGCGAAATATCTGCGGACTCAATTATACTGGTAGAACTATACTCTGATAGTGACAAGATTAAATTGACAAATATAATTATGGATGAAGAGAGATCATTTGGGGAAACTGTAGAAAAAGAAGAGGTCGCTACCTTACTTGAAGATCTTAGTGAAATGACATCAACAGCTCCTAATTATTATTTCACCTTAAGTTATCAGGGATTTATCAACATTGTAGATAATTTAGGTGGTCTGGAGATTCAAAGAGAGGAAGAATTGAATATCCCTGATCTTAATCTCGATCTCAAGGCAGGTACAAATCAATTATCTGGTCAGGAGGCCCTGAACTATGCCCGTTGGTATGACTATCGAACAGACCGTATGGAGAGGGTTGAAAGACAGCGGCAAATAATTAATGCTTTAGTAGACAAGGGTCTCAGGGATAAAACATTGACAGATGTACCTCAATTATTTACTACTACTGTAGATACATTTAAATCAGTTAAAACCAACCTGGAGCTTTCTACTATTACAGATGTTGTGGAGTTTTTAATGAGCAATGAAAATATAAATGTTTCATATGATAGTATTATAATAAATGATAATCAGGAGTAGTAAATTAGAGAAAAACATTAATAATTTACTGTAGATATTCAAAGAATACTAGAGATAGACATATATAGAAGAGTTTAATCGCTAATAACAAGTGGACAACGGCTTTGACTAAAGCAGTCTTTTTGTATATACTTATTAATGCTGACAGCGCAAACGTGTTGTCACACGGGCGAATAGCTCAGTTGGGAGAGCACCTGCCTTACAAGCAGGGGGTCACAG
>JBKGXW010000152.1:0-3135 GCA_046546395.1 Halanaerobiales bacterium | reverse complement strand
TAAAGAAATACCAATTCCAGTATCATAAAGATTACATTTCATTTTTGGAAAAGCAATACCATGGTCTGTAGTAAAAATAACAAAGGTTTCATCTTCCAGGCCAGACTCTTTTAATGCCTCAATAACTTTCCCTACACAATCATCCATCACTTTAGCTGATGCCATGAATGCAGCCATGTCTTCCCTGTTTTCTTTAGTATCTGTCAGGGGATGTGGTGGAATAACATAGCTAGGATCTATATCTGACTCTGGAAACTCACGATGGGTGTTTAACATACCAAAGGAAAGAAAAAAATTCTTCTCCTGCTTTTTTCCTGCTTCTCTAAGATATTGTGCAACCCTCCCGGCATTAGCCAGGTCTTTCTTATGTCCTCCCTCAACATCCTGAGTAATTATCCGATCATATCCAATCATTTTTTCATCTGGAGCCACATGCTGAATACCACAAAGAATTGTTTCGTAATCATGCCTCTTTAAGTGATTAACTATATGCTGATCATAATTATTTAACTCAAAACCCCGGTGAGCCAATCCAAGCATCCCGGCTGAATGAGGAGCCATACCTGTGAGCAGAGCAGCCCTACTAGGAGAACATGTCGGCCCTGCACAATAGGCATTTCTAAAAAGAGTACCTTCTTTAGCTAATTGCATTAAATTCGGAGTAGGAATATTATAACCATATGGCTTTATATACCTACCAGTATCATGAGTATGGATATATAAGATATTCATTATATTTATCACATCCTTTTAAAGTTTTTTATCTTAAATATCTTTGAAAATATTATAATTATTTCTTTAATAATTTTTATCAGAATAATCCCAATAATTCAAGTTATAATATAAGCCATTCGTTAATACGATATCTTATCATATCTATATTTCCTATTCTTTCAAACCTATAGGAATCTTCGTTATCAAATATCAGTTTTAATTTGTTATACTTACCATCATAAAAATCATAGCTAATACCATCATCTTCATATAAAGTAAACTGACTGGATTTATCTCCATAACATCTAACAGATATATCAAAACAAACATCCTTAGAGATTGACTGAAGTGGTTTAGCTAAGGGTAACAGTGAATTTTCCTTTATAAACAAAGGAATTCTATCTAAATTACATTTAATTTCATAGGTATTTCTTCCAGTATATATTTTATTTTCCCAAAAACAATACCAATTACCTTCAGGTAAATAGACTTTTCTTTTATTGACACCTGCAAGCATCGGCGCAACTAATACTGTTTCTCCCATCATATACTCATCTTCTATATCATAAGTATTCACATCTTCAGGATAATCCATAACCAATGCTCTAAATGGAGGCACCCCTTCTCTATAATAGTTGACAAAGCTTGAATAAAGGTAAGGAACAAAGCTCATTCTCAATTCGAAAAATTTTCGACAAAGTGCCTGTACTTCCTGCCAGTTTTCAGCAGACTCATTATTTAAATTCTTATGATAATCATATTGAAACCAGGGAGGATGGGGAATCATCCAGGCATTAATACAAGCCTGGGCCGAAAAAATAACAGTCTGAATTCTTCTTACAAGTTCTTCAACCGATTGACACTGTCTAACTTCAGGAGTCCATAAAAGACCACTAAAACCAGAATTTATTACCCCTCTAATAAAATCTTGATGCTCATATAAATCACTATATAAAACAAATGGTAATGAGGATGCTAAGGCATGAGAAGCCCTTACCTGCCCATATGTTCTTTTCTTCCTTTTTTCTACTGCTTTTAAGATAGACTTCTGGTAAAATATACCCAGCATGCTATGCATTTGCTCACCATCTAGACCGGAAGGAAAAGCAGATGAATTTGGAAAGGACCAGTCCCCTGTATAATCCGAACTATCACATTCATCAAGTTTAAAACCATCAATTCCTCTATCCATTAAATTAGTTTTATGAAATTCTGCAAAACTATCTGATGCATCCACCAGACTCAAATCTGGGACAAGACCATTCCAGACTTCATAATCCCCCGAATATGGCTTTAACTTGTGGTATAGCGGTGAAGAAGGATGAACAAATACGTGTTCCCATAAATTAATATTATAGTTCATTTCTTTTAATTCCTGAATCATTTTGTCAGGATCCGGAAATCTTTCTTTGTCCCATGTGTAAGAACATGAATAGGAGTGGCTTTGCCATCCAGGTTCTATCCCTATAATATCACAGGGTATCTTATTATCCCTGAAATTCTTAGCAAGATCCAAAACTTCAGACATATCAGCCCTACCATAAGTTCTATATAAGATTCCAAGACCCCAGAGAGGTGGCAAACATCCTCCTCCTGAAAAAAGATTATACCTTTGAACTGCCGTTTTCATATCAGGACCTTCAAAAACATAGATCTGAATACCTTTTGCGTAAGGAACCTCAATAAGAATACTTTTCTCCTCACTAATAGAGTCTGTTTTATATAAATCATCTGTATTATTGGCAATTTCCTTTTTGCTAACTTCATTTAGATCTCTTCCCTGCTTTAGTTTTGTACTACTCCCACAATAAAATGATAAATAACGAGCAGTATCAATAAGAACACCATATCCTCTGGTACTTACATAAAAAGGGACAGGTGCATGAGTATCTCCGGTATTAGCAACAGGATCAGCATTAGTTCTTAAATGTTTTTTAGTCCCTGTATGATTAACTTTCTTTAATTGTAGTCCAAACCCATAAATTTTTTCATCTGCTTTCAATGGAATCTCTATAATACAGCCTTTAGCAGTAATCTTGCATTGAATATCCTCATCCAGTAAAGGTGTTTTTCCCTCTGTAGAAATATTTTTTAATGCATCCTCTCTTGGCATAGTTTTAGCTAAAGATAAAGGGGTATACTTTTCTGGTTCTCCAAAACTTTTTTTCCACACTCCATTATAAATGTAATCCATTTAATTACTCCTCTCAAAATAAAATATAAGCAAGTTTTTAAGTTTAACAGCATCTTTTTCATTAGTAATATCAGAATCAAATTCAATTTGCATTGGAGCTGTATGATTGAACTGATACAATAGCAACTGACATGGCACTATCTGCACCAACTTCTCTAAATCCAGCATGACGATTTGCACCATGGGATATTGGCTCACCAGCTTTCCTACCATTTGGAGTAGCTCCA
>JBKGXW010000151.1:0-3197 GCA_046546395.1 Halanaerobiales bacterium | reverse complement strand
TGGAAATAGATGGTGTAGACTATCGTAAGAGATCTCAGCTCTGGCTGCACGAAAATATTGGGTATGTACTGCAGACTCCGCATCTTTTCAGTGGTACTATCAGAGAAAATATACGTTATGGTAAATTAGACGCCAATGAAGAAGAGATCATTCAGGCTGCACGACTGGTGAACGCCCATCGATTTATTTCAAAACTGGATAAAGGGTATGATACTGAAGTGGGTGAAGGCGGCGGTCTATTATCTACCGGTCAAAAACAACTGATATCTTTTGCCCGGGCAGTAATATCTAATCCCAAGATTTTTGTTCTTGATGAAGCTACTTCATCTATTGATACTGAGATGGAAAATATTATACAGGATGCTATAAATAAAATCTTAAAGGGTAGAACTAATTTCATTATTGCTCATAGATTGTCAACCATCAAGTCAGCAGATCGGATATTGGTTATAAAAAATGGTGAAATTGCTGAAGAAGGAAGTCACCAGGAATTAATGAAACAAAAGGGTTATTACTATAAGCTATATACCAATCAATTCCTGGAAGATAGACAGCGGGTTGTATCGTAAACCAGGCCAACTGAAATTCACAGACAGGAGTAATAAGGAGATTTTTTGTGAATAGGGAATCTTAGTGGATCTTGCCGTGGGAGTTTCAAAGTTAGCTAATGCATAACTGGATTCTAAAAAATGAAGTTAAGCGGTAGAAAGCCGCGCTGATCAGGCGCGGCTTAAATAATGGAGGGATTATATATGATAAATATAAGGAAAGTAAATGAAAGGGATTTAAGTCAGATATCATTACTCTTTGCTCAGTTTGGTGAAGGTGCTCCAGATTTAGAGCAGATGATGGATATATTTAATAATTACAAAGAAAATCCTGACTACTTATACATATGTGCTGAAGAGGATGGGCAGATTGTTGGTAGTATAACAGGTGTCAGGTGTTATCACTTATTAACACAATACAGCCCGTATATGGTACTGGAAACAGTAATTGTTCATGAGGAACATAGAGGCAAAGGAATAGGTAAAAAACTTATGCTAAAGGTTGAAGAGATAGCAAGGAAAAAAGCCTGTAAAGAAATAATGTTTGTCTCCAGTGCCCACAGGAAGAAGGCACATAAATTCTATGAGTTACTTGGCTATGAACTGGATGTAGTGCAGGGTTTTAGAAAATCTCTAGAGGAATGATACTGTATCCTGCAAGCTTATAAGATCTGTATGACACACTAAGGAATGGTATACTAAGAAACGCTACATTAAGAAATGCTACACTTAGGAATGGAATTCCTGTGCTACAGCGCAAGATAACTTTTGGTGGATATATTAGATAAGGCATTCTATACTGAGTAGAGCTGGCTGTTTTTCGACAGCGGCTCTGCTAATTTTTTGGAATAATGCGCTAAACATTATGTCGTTTAACTTTAATGAGAAATTCGACCTTAAAGCTTAAAGTATATTACCTATAGTTAAGGTATAAGGTTAAAGCTAATACTTATATTAATCCTTTTTGTTGCAAATAATCTTTTTTGTCTTGAAGTATTTTATCAGCTGCCATATCTGATGCTAAAATGGTTGAAATTTATGATTTATAAATAGAGTTAATAATATAGATTATTCGTTGTTTTCTCAGGTATCAAACAGGCTCTGTTATTAGCAGATGGAAATTAATGATATATTATGTTAAAATGTTAAGAAAGAGTCAAGAGTGTAAACAGGATATAATTGGTATTTAGACTTTCCGCGGATGAAGTAATAGTAACTTTAAACGGCTCCTGTACGTACTGTTTAAATACGTAGTGCCTGTGGTGCAAAACTCTTGGATGATTTTTGCCAATTATTCTGGAGATGAACCGGATATCTTAAGTATTATAATATAGTCAGCACCCAGAGAGGAAGCACTATTTGTTATTCGCAGAACATAAGCTTTTTGCATTTCAGTCATACTATAAAGGTAGGAAGTTCTACAAAAAGATTGTATCAAGAAAAAAATGTAATTATTCTTTAATGATACTTTAAACTATAAGGTGGGTTATAAATGTCGAATAATAGAGTGTCGAAAAGTCCAGAAGATACAAGGGTAGTAGTTGGTATGTCAGGTGGTGTCGATTCCTCGGTGGCTGCATTATTGTTGAAGGAAGAGGGTTATGAGGTTATCGGGGTATTCATGAAAAACTGGGAAGAAAAAGATGAAGAGGGTATCTGTACTGCTACTGCAGATTATGAGGATGCAAAAAGGGTAGCGCAACAGATAGGAATTCCAATTTATACGGTGAATTTTGAGCAGGAATACTGGGAGCGGGTTTTTGAGTACTTTCTTGATGAGTATAAAAAAGGTCGGACTCCAAATCCGGACGTTATCTGTAATAAAGAGATAAAGTTTAAGTCATTCCTGAATTATGCCATGAAAATAGATGCTGATTATCTTGCCACAGGTCATTATGCAAGGATTGATTATCGCGACGGCCATTATCAGTTATTAAAAGGTAAAGATGATAATAAAGATCAGACATATTTTCTCTGTACACTGGGGCAGGAGCAGTTGGAGAAATCACTCTTCCCTATCGGACATATTGAAAAAGATAGGGTTCGAGAGATTGCCCTGGAACATAATTTAAGAACAGCAGAAAAAAAGGATAGCACAGGTATCTGCTTTATTGGAGAAAGGAATTTTAAAGAGTTTTTAAGTAATTATTTACCCGCTCAGCCAGGACAGATCAGGAAGCTAGATGATGAGGTTGTTGGCAGACACGAAGGCTTGATGTATTATACAATTGGTCAGCGCAGGGGACTGGGACTGGGCGGCGGTATAGGTGATGGTTCGGGTGAACCATGGTATGTTGCTGCTAAAGATTTAAAGAATAATATATTATATGTTGTTCAGGGTTCAGATCATCCGGCCCTCTTTTCAGCTGGATTGTATGCTTCGGAATTATTCTGGGTTAAGGGTGAATCGCCAGGAATTGAGTTTTCCTGTAAGGCCAAGTTTAGATATCGACAAAATGATCAGGGGGTTAAAGTTGAGGTTAAAGGAGATTCATGTAAAGTGACATTTGACGAGGAACAAAGGGCAGTAACACCAGGACAATTTGTCGTTTTTTATAAAGATGATGAATGTCTGGGTGGAGGAGTAATTGATGAAACGTATAAATAGAGATGATTGTTGAAGTTTGTAAGATGACGAATATATAGTGC
>JBKGXW010000150.1:0-3211 GCA_046546395.1 Halanaerobiales bacterium | reverse complement strand
ACCATACCACCTAAATGTCATTTTCATTTATTATCACCTCATTATAATTATACCTTATATTACAAAAACTTAAGCAAGATACTATGTTAAGACCCTCTATATAATCCGTCCTTCTTTCTTTCTATAATCCCATCGCTTTTAAATTACGCAAACTAATTGCTAAACTATCAAAAGGATCACGTTCATAACAATTATCTTGTTCTACACAGGCCCATTCTACACCAATATCTTCACAGGCCTGAATTATTCTGTCCCAGTTTAAATTACCTTCTCCAACTTCGGCCATTATAGGATCCCATCCATTAACAGACATGTCCTTAAAGTGTACAACATCCATTCGACCATCGACTTTTGTAATCCATTGTGCTGGATCTCCACCACCAGCCTGAACCCAGTAAGTATCAATTTCGAAACCAAATGATTGATCACTATTCTCTAGTAAGATATCTAAGCCGGTCTTATCACCAAATTTAAGGAATTCAAAGTTATGGTTATGATATATAAACTGCAAGCCATTATCCTGTAGCTCTTTTGCAATTCCAGAGGCTTCTTTTGTAAATTGAATAAATGTTTCTTCATTTTTCCTATATTCTTCAGGCATTGCACCAAGCCCTACATATTTGCAATCCCACAACTTATGTTCATCAATTACTGCTTCTAATTCGTTTTTCAAGCGATCAAACCCGATATGTGTTGCACAAATGGTTAATTCTTTCGAATCAACAATGGCTTTTAAATCCTGTGGCTCAATAGAACCTAAACCTGAAACCTGTACTGCGTCATAACCAATTTCTTTTACCTTTTTTAATGTCTTTTCAATATCTTCTGGTGTCTTAAGAAAATCTCTTAAAGTATATAATTGAGCTGCTATTTTCACTTTCTATCACCTCATATAATTTTTTTGAAGATTATAAATATAGCTCGGTCTTAATGTGTTCCTTCGACATCCAAAGTTTTAGTTCCTGAAGTTTGCTTTTCATAACTAGAGTTTTCTATTTTTTCCTGCAGTTTTTCATAATATAAATCTTCATCAATCGGTAGTTCAACCCAATCATCAGTCCATGAAGATAAATGCATTGCATTTGAGATAGTTAATCCGTTAATACCTTCTACTCCTGGCGCAATTAATTCAGCACCGTTTAATATAGCATCTATCCAATTATTTAATATACCAAGATGCTCCGGGTTATTACCACTGACAGGAATCTCACATTCCCAACATTCCGGACTACCAAATCCCCCCTGGAATTCTTTGTTAAATTTTCTTTCCGGGGTCCTTAATCTCCTGAAAGTAATCTTATCCCCTTCAACTATTATTTTACCACGATCACCGGTTATCTCTAATCGGTTTGTCTCTGGAGCTATTCCCGTAGATGTTACAAAAACGCCTGTTGCACCATTTTCATATTCCACATAAGCTGTAACATCATCATCTACCTCAATATTATGGAATTTCCCAAAATGAGAGAAGGCACGAACCTTGACTGGCATTCCACAGGTCCACTGCCAGATATCTAACTGATGGGGATCCTGATTTAATAAAACCCCACCACCCTCACCTTCCCAGGTTGCTCTCCAACCACCAGAATTAAAATAGCTTTGAGGACGATACCAATCTATAATCCAGTTTGTTCTTTTAATTTCACCTAACTCACCTGAATCTATTAAATCTTTTAATTTCTGATATACAGCCCTTGTCCGCTGATTATACATAATAGCAAATACTCTATCAGTTTTTTCTGCCACTTCATTCATCTCACGTACTGCTTTTGTATATACACCAGCAGGTTTTTCAATTAATACATGTAGATTCTTTTCAAAACCCTTAATAGCCAGAGGTGGATGGTCATAATGAGGAGTAGCAATAACAACAGCATCAATATCTGCTCCTTTATAAAAATCACCTGGATTATCATAACAATCTATACTTGCATCCAGATCATTCTTTGCCCAATCTAGTCTTGCTGAATCTATATCACAAACAGCGGTAAGTTTAGCCCCCCTAACTTTTCCCTCTACTATACTACGGGCATGACTACTACCCATATTACCAATACCAATAATTCCAATTCGTACTTGTTTCATTATATCCCTTCCTCCTTAAGCTCTGTCTTTATATCCTCGATTAAATTCATTACTCGTTTACCATATTCTAAATAACAATCATATCTTGCTGCAGTCTCACTTAATTTTCTATTTTTATCATGATAAATACTTGCCATGTGTGGCTCGATAGATATACCACCATCAAAACCATTAGCTAAGAGGTCTTTTAATACCTTTCTAACTTGACCATCCCCCTCACCAGGAAAGGTAAATCTTGTTTCCGGAAAAATTCCCTCAGTTTCCTGCAAAAACACCCCATCTTTTATATGAACATAGCATATTTTATCCCTAAGATGTTTATATGCTTCCCAGGTAGTCTGCTTTTGATATGGTGGCTCTCCTACTCGATTATCAGAGAAGACAGGGTTACCTGTATCAAAGACAATCTTGAAATGTGCTGAATCTATTGCTTCTAATAATCTATCCATATGTTGATATGATTGAGAAAAGTAATTCATACAGTTTTCATGAACATAAGTAATACCAGCATCTTCACATAATACCAGCAAAACGTTCAACTTTTCAATAAGCTGTGCTTCAAGTTCAGGACTATCTTCCACATCAAAATTCTTAGGTATACCGAAACTCATACCCCTGATCATTTTTGTACCCAGTCTTCCCATACGTGGTATAGCCCGTTTTAATTCATTCACACTTTTCTGGAAATCCCCTTCACTGGCAGGATTCTTTCCCCAGTTTGCTACTGCACTTCCAAAGCAGTTAATCCTGATACCTTCTTTCTGTAATTTCTCATAAACCTCTTCAAACTTTTCATCTGAAATATCTGTAATATTAGTACCATCAATATTCCTTGATTCTATATACTTCCAACCTAATTCCTTCGTTACTTGTATTTGTTTGTCAATTGATGATGCTGCTTCGTCAGCAAAACCTGTATAATACATTTTTAATCCCTCCCTTATATTTAGTTAAAATGCCTACAATTATTATCATTTTTCTTTAATTATAAAAGATATAAGATAAAATATCTTTAAAATTTTTAAATTTCACTATGCTTATCAATATTGCAGTAGCTATACATATAAGAATAATAAAAATACCACGCCCTACAGCTTTTTGGACATTTGTTATTCTGGACCAATCA
>JBKGXW010000149.1:0-3213 GCA_046546395.1 Halanaerobiales bacterium | reverse complement strand
CTAATTACATTTGGGTTATTCAGGGTATAGGCAGTAATTATCTTATGGTCATTAACCAGTGCACCTGCTACCATGGCACCCAGATATTCTTTCGACAATTTACTCAGCATGCCTCCTGATATTTTGTCTAAGATTCCCGACTCCAGTTCCTTGAATTCTAGTCCAATCAGAAGTCCTCTACCGCGCACCTCTTTAATCATCTCATACTTTTCAGCCAGTGTATTCAGCCCGTTCATAAGGTATTCGCCCTTTTCAGCTGCCTGAGCAGGTATATCCTTTTCTACCAGTTCATTCATGGTAGCAATGGCTGCTGTAGTTGCCAGGGTATTTCCTCCAAAGGTAGATGTATGTAGTAAGGCTTTATCTATCCCTCCATATGCCTTATTCCAGATATTAGCGGTAGTTGTAAATGCTCCTATCGGCATTAGACCACCTCCCAGTGATTTGGCCAGGCAGATAAAGTCAGGACAGATATTATCATGGTCAGCTGCAAACATCTTCCCTGTCCTACCAAAACCTGTCTGTATCTCATCGAGGATGAAGTAGACACCATATTTATCACAGATATCCCTGACACCCCTGAAATAATTCTCAGGAGGCATATTGATTCCACCTTCACCCTGAATAGGTTCTATTATGAAGGCTGCAAATTGACCTGATTTTAATTTATCTTCCAGTCCCTTTATGTCACCATAGTCGACCATCTCATTTCCGGGAACCAGTGGTGCAAAAGGCTGCTGATATTTTGTTCTTCCAGTTACTGATAGTGAGCCCATCGTTTTACCATGAAAAGAATTGCGGCAGTATAAAACATGGTATTTCCCAGAGGCTATTCTGGCAGTCTTTATTGCCCCCTCTACTGCTTCTGTACCACTATTGCAAAAAAATGTATGTGATAAGTCACCAGGGGTAAGTTTACTGAGATTATGTGCTGCTACTGCTTCCATTGTGCTCATGGAAGCCTGAAGTATATTCGGCAGTTCCATTACCCTTTTTACCGCTTCGACAACAGCTGTAGGATTATGGCCGAGATTTAATGAACCATAACCTCCCAGGAAATCAAGGTATTCGTTGCCATCAATATCCCAGACTTTTGTACCCTTTGCTTTTACAAACTGTCTATCGAAATTAAGTAAAGAAAGCATAGTAGCCAGTCCCGGATTGACGTGATTCTTATATAGCTTAGCTACATCCCCTTTACTCAGTTCAAGTGCCTGATCAATGCTATATAGTTCTTCCTTCATTATTTTCACCATCCTTTGCTATATATTATTAACCATTTCAAGAAAAAATCCTGCATAAAACTCAAATTTTATGCACAAATCTTTGCACAATTGCAAACCCCTTTCTTCAGCTTTAATTTATGTATTACCCCCTTCAGCCATTTCATAAGCAGCTGGGAGTTAGACTTTTCCATGAATGAAGTAATAACAACCTCAAGCGGTGGCTGTATGGACTGTTTAAATACGAAGTGCCCGTGGTGCAAAATGTCCGGACGTTTTCCACCAAGTAATGTAGATATGAACCATAATTTTTAATATCCGGTCTGAACAATATTTTCTCCACTTTCCAGAACCCTTTTATATGAATTAATTAATTTATTGGTCATATTTCCAATAGACATCTCTTCTGCCTTTTTCCTGGCATTTATCTGCATTTTATTATATAAAGTTGTGTTGTCTAATAATCGATTCACAGCCCGGGCAAATATATCCTCATCCTCACTTACTACCAGACCATTCTCCCCGTCCTCAATTATTGACGTAGAGCCTGCAGCATCTACAGCTACTACCGGCAATCCTCCGGCCATTGCCTCTAAAATAACCAGCCCCTGGGTTTCCGTTAATGAAGGAAAGACAAAGAGATCAGCATCAAGGTAAAAATCGATTACACGTTCTGGTTCCTGTTCACCGGTAAAAAGAACCCTCTTTGATATATTCAAACTTTCAGCCTCACTCTGCAGGCTATTATATTCCGGTCCGCCTCCTACCAGCATAAGGTATATATCATCAACACCAGCAACTATCTGCTTGAACACCTTTAAAAGAAACGGTATATTCTTCTCCTGAGCCAGTCTGCCAACATACAGCAAGACCCTATCATCACTGCTCAATCCATACTCTTTTCTGATCTTACCACTGCTATCACGGCGATAAGCTTCTAAATCTATCCCGGTGGGTATTGTTGTTATTGGAACTGTAATACCTTTTTTTATCAGCCTCATTCGAACAAAATCGCTCGGGGATATCAGCAGGTCACAGGACTGACAGTACTCTTTGCAGTATTTATTAAGAAAACCTCTGGCCATTTTCCTGGCAAAAGGGAAGTAATGAACGTATTTATCATAAAGGGTATGATATGTAAAAACCAGGGGAACCCCCGATTTATTGGATACATACCTGGCCAACCGACCCATTAAAAATGGCGAATGGGTATGTATAATATCAATTTTTAATTTCTTTATATCCGCCAGGATATTATTTGAAATAGGAATAGCCAGGCGAAAATCATTTTGAGCAAATACTGGTATTGAAATAAAGCGGTAAATTCCCTTCTGCTTTTCTACATTGGGATAATCGGGTGCAAATATATATACCTTATGACCGCGCTCCTGCAGCTCCCTGCTAAAAGTCTCTATGGATTTAACCACACCGCTGAGATATGGTTTATAACTATCCGTAAAAAAAGCTATATTCATGATAATTCCACCTTAAAGTTATATTTTCTAGAAGCTATAGGATATATGTTTATTTATTAATAGCTCAACTTTCGAATATGATATATACGCTTAGAGCCCGGTTAGCCATAACTTCATTCACGGAAAAAAGCTAATTCCCCACCTCTTCCATACAGGATGTGGCTTTTTTAACGTTCATTTAGCAAATGGCTAACCTGGAAAATTAGAACAAGAAAGTTGTGTTAATACTGCTTATTAGCCTACTCACTTCTATTATCTCTCTATAAATCTGATATCTCTCTAGAAAACTGTCATTCTCGAAAGAATAGTACGTAATTAATATAATTTGACATAATTCATAAATATCCTGCACTATCTTTGAAGAAATATCATAAAGATAGAAAATACCCATCTCTATTTCTGTGGGTAGAATCTACTTTCCGGGTCCTCTTCTATTTTATTTCTTTAACGAGAGACAAATTAGTATTGGGCAGAATATAGTGGCAGCCATTATGGCTATATTTTTTTATAGGTAC
>JBKGXW010000148.1:0-3325 GCA_046546395.1 Halanaerobiales bacterium | reverse complement strand
CAATTGTCTTTGATAAAACCGGTACCCTTACTGAGGGTGAATTTGGTGTTACAGAGATCAAGTCATTTCAGGATAAAGATAAGGAAGAGATTCTTAAACTGGCAGCTTCTCTGGAAAAAGAATCAGAACACCCCATTGCCAGAGGTATTGTAAAGGAAGCAGATGAAAGGGATTTGTCATTATACAGTGTAGAAGACTATTCAGTTATTAAGGGCAAAGGTGTTGAGGCCAGGATAGAAAACAAAGAAGGTATGGTAGTTAGTCCAGGATATCTGGAGGAGAATGATATTGACCTACCTGAAGATTATAAGAAGTCAGAAGGGGCTGTTACAGAGGTTTTCCTTCTGATTAATAAAGAGCTTTGTGGTTCGATTGTGCTTGCTGATAAGATCAGGGATACTTCCCGTGAAACTATAGAGAAGCTACATGAAATGGGAATTAAGTGCTGGATGTTGACGGGAGATAATGAACAGACAGCAAAATCTGTAAGTCAGGAATTGGGACTGGATGGTTATTTTGCAGAAATACTTCCCGATGAAAAACAGGAGAAAATAGAAGAGCTGCAGGAAGAGGGACAATTCGTTGCTATGACAGGTGACGGAGTCAATGATGCTCCTGCTCTGGCCAGAGCAGATATAGGTATAGCTATCGGATCTGGCACAGATGTAGCAGCAGAAACGGCGGATATTATATTGGTCGAAAGTGACCCTGCTGATGTACTATCTATGGTTAGATTTGGGAAAGCGACATACCGTAAAATGGTTCAAAATCTCTTCTGGGCCACAGGATATAATGCGATAGCAATTCCTCTGGCAGCTGGTGTTTTATATAGCTATGGTATTATGATATCCCCTGCAACAGGTGCGATATTGATGTCATTAAGTACAGTGATTGTGGCTATCAATGCCAGACTGCTAAAAGCTGAATAGATATCATTTTTTACGAGTATTTTATCTCCTGGCGGAAGCTCCATGTCTTTTTAACTGTATAAAAGAAACGGGGTCAGACACTTCTGGATAAATGTCTGACCCCTAAATGAATTTAGTACAAAATTATGATTGCTTATTATTATTCTGCTGCTGCATTTGCTTCTTCACATTGTACTGTGGTTCCTGATCTTCTACATAATTAACCCTACCTTCAAAACCGTTGATCAGATTTTCCAGTTGCTGTCCATAATCACTGTACATTTTTTGTGCATTTTTATCTTCTGTTGATAGGGCATAAGTTTCCATATCAGCTCTGGCACCACGTAATGAAGCTAATGTTTGGTGAAGTTGTTTTCCTACACTCATTTTATCACACCCTCCTTTTATAGTTTACAGTTATAGTTATTTCCTTCAATTTTAAATTTAACCGTGGTAATATTTTATCTTTTTTAAACGACTTATAATAACTGGAAATAGAGGGATAAGGATATGAGACTATAATTCAGGAAGGGATAGATTTTTCTGGATTGTATATCTATACAGGAATATTTTTTTGACTAATGGTATTGTTTAAAAGATTAAAATATGGTAAAATTAACATACTATGAAGAATATAAAATTTATTGGTATATATGTTAATGCTCCAATGATATACAAAAAAAACAACCTGGAGTGCGGTTATTTATAAAAGAATTGAAATGGGGGAATAATTGTGGTAAGAAGGATGATAATATTTTTTTTACTGGTAGGCATACTGATATCCTTATCGGCCTGTCGGGGAGAGGTGACCGTGGATATCGAATTTCCTGATTATCATAGAGGAATAGTTGCTAATCATACTGATTATACCTTGAAAATACTTATAACTAATCTGAGTAACAATAAATTGATCACAATAAGTAGATTGGACCCTGGAGAATATACCAAAGTTCCGCTTTCTGCAGGATACGAATATGAATTTGATGCTGTTCACTACCATTCCGGTAACTGGTATGATACGAAAAGAGTATATATTAATTCTACAAGAGACGATGCCTATTATAGAGGAAAACATTATGACTGGTATGTAATTTTTAGATATTAATGGTCTGAGTTATAATGGATTTCAAAAGAACAGGATAGGCAATATTTTATTAGTAAAAATTCAATCAAATAATTAAAAGGGATGGCCATGGCTATCCCTTTTAAAATTTAAGAGAAAATCATGATAAAGATTACAATAGTATTTAACACTATAAAGGTTGAATAGTTAACCCATAAAATAACAATGAGAGAACACTTATTTAAAAATTGTAAAATACTTATCTGAAAACTTCAGAATCTTATGATACTCTAAAAATAGGTAATAAATGGGAAGTATAATAAGGAAGGGGGTTAAACTACATGAAAAAATTAGAAGATAAAGTAGCTGTTGTAACTGGTGCTGCTTCAGGTATGGGTGAGGCAATAGCGAAATTATATGCAGAAGAAGGTGCATTGGTTGTTGCTGCTGACCTGGATATTGAAAGAGCAGATGAAGTTGTAGAATCAATCAAGAATAATGGTGGTAAAGCAATTGCGCTGGAAGTAAATGTAAGTAAAAAAGAAGAGGTTGAAGAGATGATTGATACTGCGGTAGATACTTATGGCACTGTAGATATATTGGTTAATAATGCTGGAATTATGGATAATTTCGTTCCAGCAGCCAATATTAGTGATGAACTCTGGAATAAAGTATTTGCTGTAAATGTGGATGGCCCTATGATGGCTATCAGAAAAGTCTTGCGACTTTTTCTAGAAAAAGAATCAGGTGTTATTATCAACAATGCCTCTATAGGAGGCCTTCGTGGTTCGCGCGGTGGTTTTACTTATACTGCAACAAAACATGCACTTATTGGTATGACAAAAAACGTAGGATTTCAATATGCTAATCTAGGAATTCGCTGTAATGCTATTGCACCAGGTGCCGTAAAGACAAATATTGGAGAGACCATTGATAATCCAGATGATTTTGGCATGAAGAGAGCAAATGCTGGAGCAGATATCAATCCAGGATATGGTGAGCCTGAAGAAATAGCTAAATTAGCGTTATTCCTGGCTTCAGATGATTCAAGCTTTGTAAATGGCGCGGTCATAGTTGCAGATGGAGGCTGGATTGCCTATTAGAAGGTATGTCATTTCAGCTTATTATTAAAAAGCTTAAAGAATGGTAAATATGATTTAAAACAGGGATGGCTTAAGGCTGTCCCTGAAATTACATATTTCATATACAAGTTTTCGTATTATTCCCAAAATTAGCAGGATTTTTAAGTAAATAGATAACTATAAATTTGCAGCTATATACTACATAAAAATTCTAGATAAATAAATGGTGCCGAGGGCGGGACTCGAACCCGCACAGGCAATTTGCCCACAGC
>JBKGXW010000147.1:0-3616 GCA_046546395.1 Halanaerobiales bacterium | reverse complement strand
TTGAAGCATGATCATTATATATCTTTTCGTAGTTGGCAATGTCAGATTTAAATCTACCCACCATCTGCTGCCAGTCATTCAGACGGGAATGCATCTCAGTAAGTTCGAGCTCTTTATCAGCAGCCATTTCTTCGTATTGCTCTATCTGCCGGGGAATAGTACCTACCAGTAGTTCAGTATCTGTCAGCTGAGTCTTTAACTTCTGGAAAATAGGGTTAATGACTTCATTTTCAAGCTGTAAATTCTGCAATATACTCATTTCATTTTCGGTTAATATACTCTGCCAGAACACATCTTCTGAGACAGCTTTTCTTAACAGCCATCTATCAGGCTCGTCTGCCAGTAAGGATTTAATTTTTTCAATCTCAACAGTTTTTTCACCTAATGTTGTTCGTAAATTGATTAGTTTCCCCTGTATAGTTTTCAGTTCAGAGCTGCTTGTTTGAATCTCTAATTTTAATAAATCTATATCATGATTTCTCTGATACTCAAGTAATTCATTTTGTGTCTTTAAATAATTTCGCTTGACAGCAGCCAGTGATGTGTCTGATCTGTCCTGTAATTTATCATATTCCCTTGACAGACTTCCAACCCAGGCATTTTCCTCTTCCTGCCTATTGATTAATTCCTGCAATCGCTGATAATTTGCCTCTTCAGAACCCAATTGCCCCTCTAGGGCAATAATCTTATCCTGATATTGTGACAGGTAATTTTTATTTATCTTCAGTTCTTCCTGTAATAAATCCAGACGGACTTCCTGATTGAAATCCTTCAGCTCCTCTTTTGCAGATAGCAGTGTATCTTTAGTCTCATTAAACTGACTCTGTATGACAGATACCACATTAGCTACTTCACTGGTCCTTATCTCCCTGGTGTCTTCCATAAAATTATCAGCCCATGAATTGGCAATATCACTAATTCTCTGAGGATCAGAACCTTTTACTCGTAGGACTATCAAAGGTACCTGGACATCTTCTTCTCCCCGTATTTCTGTCTGAGCCTGGACCTCTACACACATCATATCATCCAGCTGAGACGGTGTATATGGCGTTTCGTCTTCATTAGTTAAATTCAGATCTTCAATAATGGCCGCTTTCATCGCCTGGGTAACTGCCAGGCTTTTATATGTTTCTATCGGTAATGTTGATATATCAAGAGATGTCTGGTATTTTGAGGGCAGGATTAAAAGGCTGGCACTTGTCTCATACTGTGGTGATACAAGATACATACTGTAGATAGCAGCAATTAATACAAATACCACAAGTAACCCGGTGATAAACCATTTATTATCACGTACAACCATAAAAAGTTCTTTCAAATCTATCTCTTCATATTCATTATACCCCTGATTGTTATTTAATTGCTTATCCACCTTATGCCACCCTCTATAGTAATTAAATTACATTACTTTAAATACAATATCTTTCCTAAATTATTATTCTAGGTCGCCGCTTATAATCCTTCATTAATTGCCATTTTTTATGAACAATTATGAAAAAGAGGATATTTGTTGCAGTGCGAAATGGCTTTTAGGTAGATCTGGTTCATATTCTGAGGGTTCATGGACAACTTTATCTTCTCAAGCTTCAGAATTATCTTCTTCTGAAAAGTATTTTCTGATAAAGACAATAAAAACGCTCAGAAAAATACCCAGTACACCGGCAATAGCAACATTCATTTTCTTATTGGGGCTGACAGAGGTCTCAGGAACAACCGCTCTGCTGATAGTGGTAATATTATAATCTTCCCTTTCCTGCTGCTGAACCAGGGTATTGTATAATCTTTCTGTCTCCTGGTAATTCTCTTTGGTCTCGTCCAGTCTAAGATTTAGGAGTTTCTGTTCTTCGTCAAGGCTTACAACTTTTTCTTTAAGTACTACTATTTCATCTTCCAGAACATCTATGTCAGCATTCAAAAGTTGGCTTTCTTCCTTTTTTGAACTCAAATTAAGTTCATCATCATTTAACTGCTTCTGTATGGTCATATAGATCTCATTAATATTCTCTTTCTGGGTTATAATAGTCTGAAGATTGCTATCACCCTCAAATAGCTCTACAAGGGCCTTCATGCTGCTGTCATCAAGTGTTTCATTGGTGACAATAAACCTCTCAGTCTTCTCCAACTGTTCAACAAGGAGTCTGTTCCGTTCTTCCAGTACCTTAATGTCGTTCTTTAAAGTAAATACCCTGTTTTCGTAATCTACAAGCTGATTATTCTTTGTATTAAGTCTCATTTTGTGGAGACTTAAGTTATTTTTTTTCTCGAACTCTGTGAGTCTATTTTTAGCAGCAATATAACGCGCCTCTCTGTTGCTCATCAGGTTTTCTATTTTATCAATATAACGAGTATTTATTCTGCTCATGTAATTTTCAACATCCCGGCTGAAGAGTCTGACCCATTCATTCAACAAATCTGCAGCCAGTTGATTATCCACATCCTTCAGCTTCAAAACAACATTATTTCTTGCATCACTTGTACTTACAGTAAGTTTATTATCCAGACCGTCGAATGTCATTTCCTCCAGTCCAAAACTGTTAATTAATTCCTGTTTAATCTCAGGGCTTCTAAAAAAAGAGATATACTCATCATTATTTAGGCTGGTTCCATTTACTAATTCATAGTCAGGGGTATAAATCTCACTACTTGTTTCATAAACTGGTTCTGCAATAAAAAAACTATAAATTCCAGCAATTAATACCAGAGCAATTGTAATTGCGATAATAAGCCATTTGCTGTCCCATATAACCATAAATAATTCCTTTAAATCAATCTCTTCATATTCATTATATCCCTGATTGTTTACTTGATTGTTTATTTGACTGTCCATTGGATAACATCCCCTTTATTTAGATATATCTACACAAATATTGCTATTATATATTATTTTTCTACTTTTTATATTTCTATGTCTTATCCCATTATCCTGCATAATGATAGGATATTTGTGATAGAAAATATTGCAAAAAAGCACACCTGTCGGAAAACGTGAAAAAGCCCCACCTGACATCTGTAGGACTTTCTCCCTTCATAATTATAAGTGTAAGTTTTTGATATTAACATAAAGGTAAATTATTCATATTAATTAACCTGAAATGTTTTTTGTATTTCATTGGCTTCAACTGAATCAAAACTGGACCGGGTTCCCAGAAATGAGACCATATATAAGTCGTCATTCTCATTAAGGTAGGCCGTCCTTTCCTGGAATCGAACCACATCGAGTTCTTGTGAGGTCTTTAACTCTACCTTTGTTATATAATAGCTATCTCCTTCTAACTTTAGACTAATTTCTATTACCACTGGATTGAATTCGTAATCATAATTAAATGTTACTTCGACAGCTGAATCCCCATTAATACTAATATCTTTTTCAGAATGACTTATATTATCAAGTCTGGGTAATCTCTCATTTTCCTCATAATCCTCCACCCGAGCGATAAGTGATTCAATATAAGTATCCATATCTGTATCTGCAAAGACATTATTACTGCATGAAACCAGTGATATAAAGTAATCTTCGGAAAAAGAAATTATAGCCTCTGGCTCAAAAATACTAAATTTATACGTGTCCCATCCGTCAGGATATTCTATAGAAAAATGAGTGCCTTCATAGATACCT
>JBKGXW010000146.1:0-3738 GCA_046546395.1 Halanaerobiales bacterium | reverse complement strand
GAACTTCCTGAGTTTCATTTAAAATAATCCTGATGTTTATGAAAAAACATGGAAAAAATTGTCTTGGGTAAATTGATATATAGGATACCTTTTGATATAATAATTTTATGACTACTACAAGCAAAATATAAACAGCTGATAATGTCATAGCGGCAATCTTATTGAATATATAATTATACTAGTAAAATAGCATGAAAAAATACAAGCTACTGGCTCAATTAAAAATAGTATACTAAATAGAAAGGGGACTTATAATATGTCTCAAAATATACAAACGGATTTATTTAATAAAGAAAATATATCAGATACAAGTCAAATCCCTTTATATTTTCAAATTATGACACTTATAAAACACTATATACTATCTGGAACACTTAAACCAGGTGATATGATACCTTCAGAAAAACAATTATGTGAAATATATAATATTAGTCGTTCAACTGTTAGACAAGCCCTGGATTTATTAGCCGAGGAAAACTTTATCATTAGACAGAGGGGTAGAGGTACATTTATAGCAGATAAGAAAATAAGACGAGAAATAGATCAGATTTATAGTTTTACTACTGATATGAAAGCAATTGGACTAGAGCCTCACTCACTGGTCTTAGAAAAGAGTGTTCAGAAAGCATCTAAAGATATAGCAAAATCTTTAAAGATACAGGCTAACACAAAAGTATTTAAATTAACCAGAGTAAGATATGCAAAATCAGAACCCTTATTACTTGAAAACACCTATGTTCCATATTACCTCTGTAATGGAATAACTGATATTGATTTTTCAGAAACCTCTCTCTACAATATTCTGCATAATAAATATAATTTAAAAATAGACTGCGCTACAGAAACTTATGAAGCAATAATAGTGGATAAAGAAGTAGCAAAATTACTTAATTGTAAAAAATTAGCACCAGCCTTTAATATAGAAAGAATTGCTTACCTGAAAAACGGAATACCTTTTGAAATAACCGATTCAATAGTTCGTAGTGATAAATGTCTATTTCAGGTAAAACTTAAATCAAATAAAGAAGACGTTGGATTTTCTCGTAAAATAACACTGTAAAGCTTACTATCTGTGATCATAATAAAGACTTTTGATGTTTTCTATTGTTAATACATATAAAATCAGCTCCCCTTTACAACACATAGATTGTTCTGCCTGCTGCCAGGGGAGCATATAAACTTCCTTTATTTATAAATCTCTTAATTCACCATTTTCTTCTCTTTGCCTGGCTTCATCCAAAATAGTCTTAGTTGCAGTTGCTCCAAACCTAACAGCCCCAACCTTCCTTACAGCCAAAGCAGCATCCAGGGTTCTAACTCCACCTGCCGCTTTCACCTTAACATCAGAACTGCATGTCTTTCTCATCAATTTTAAATCTCCAATTGTATGACCGCCAGTTCCAAATCCAGTAGAAGTCTTAACATAATCTGCGCCAGCATTTTCGCACAATTTACATGCCTTTTCTTTCTGCTCATCAGTTAAGTAACAATTTTCCATTATAACTTTTACAGTCACATCATGTTCATGAGCTGCATCAACAACTGCTTTTACATCCTTTTCCACATAATCAAAATCTCCTGAAAGCAATCTGCCAATATTTAAGACCATATCAAGTTCAACAGCACCATCTTTTATTGCTTCTCTGGCCTCAAAAACCTTAGTCTCTGTCATATTAGAACCATGAGGAAAACCGATAACAGTTGTGACCTTTACATCACTATCTGCTAATACTTCTTTAGCAAAGCTTACATCACCAGGTCTAACACACACTGTAATTGTTTCATATTCATCAGCTAATAAACAGCCTTCCTTTACCTCTTCTCTTGTTAATTGAGGTTTTAACAACGAATGGTCAATCATTTTTGCAATATCATTTGTAGTTACCATATAAACACCCCTTTAATGTATTATATATTACAAATGTATCATACATTTGTAGCGTTGTCAATATTTTATTTTGATGAGGTTGATATAATGTCTTTCAAAAAATCTCACGCGAGAATTTTTGCATGCCTCAGATGACTTAAAGCACTAATCCATCCTGCAGCATGTGGTATCCAACCCTCATCAGCATACAATTTAGGACTATCATTTTCTACAGTAGGTTCTACAACTAATCTGAATTGAGGATTAGCGCAAAAACCATTCGGAATAGTACCCTTTACCCCTGTCCAACAGCCAACAGATTGACGTCCTATGCCGTGAATTTGACTATAAGGTTTTGCCATTCCTACGTTAATATCTTCATTCCAGACAACACAACTTTCTTCGAAAGAATCACTAGTTAAACCTGCATTTAGTCCAGCAATCCATTGTACATTTCCTACTGCTATCTGTCTGAATTTACGATCCCCAGTGAACTGCTCTAACTTAACTGCTAAAGTAGCCGCAAAAGCAATGCTTGTGTTAATTCCATGCCAGGGCCCACAGAATGTCAGAAGACCTTCATCTTTAAAGTATCCTTCAGGCAATAAATAGAACGGATTCTGGCTACAGGCTGGTAGATAATATCCATAAGCAAAATCTTTAACAGTTTTTTTCCACAACTCTACATCCGGGTGGTCATACCATCTATCAACCATCTCTATAAAAGGTATTAAAAAATGAGGAAAGGTAGAACCTGTATCATGACCAATATGATGGTGTGTATTAGCCTTTTCAGTATATATACAGTTGTCAAAAGTATAAAAATGTCCGTAAAACTCTCCTTCTTTATTATCCTCATTAACCTGTCTATTCATTACCTGCCTGGCTATTCTAATAACATCCTTCTGATATCTTAACTGACCTGAAATCCACAGTTCTACTCCAGCCCACATCATCATTACAAGATCACGAGTCATAAACTCATCAGGAATCCTGAAGTCTTTAGGTGCCCCGTGGTTCATATATGAAAAACCAGTATGACCATAAGGCTCAAGATCTTTTAAAATATAATTATAAAGTTTAATTGCCCTCTCTAGATATTCATCACTCTTTTCTGGGTAAATTTCTGTCAAATACCTAGAAGCACGTGTAAAAGCTACTGCAGCTTTTACTTGATCTCCAGGAATAACCTGCATATGATTGGGTATTTCATGAATAAGCGAACCTTCCGGAAATCCAATCTTAACTGCTTTATCCTGACATAATGCTAGATAATCACAACCCTGTATAACCTGACGGGCTACTCTGTCCCAATCCTCATCAGAAAGAAAATTAAGTCCTTTTGCTAATATATCTGTTAATCCAATCACCATAGTAGA
The DNA here is from genome assembly GCA_046546395.1 of Halanaerobiales bacterium. GTDB lineage: Bacteria > Bacillota > Halanaerobiia > Halanaerobiales > DTU029 > JBDNGI01. The sequence goes on along the minus strand of JBKGXW010000146.1, from coordinate 492 downwards.
GTGACTGTTGGATTCGCGCCAATCAACTCCTGCATCCATCCACCCTATATTATTTCTGGCAAGTTTAGCACGAGTCTCTAACTGGTCAAGAGCTACTGTAACTATTGACTCATTCCAGAGTAAATTCTCCCCTATCTTTATATCTTCAGCAGAACAGATAAGATTATTTTTATTGCCAACCAGTAATTTATATGCACCAGCAATTTCCAGTTCAGAAAAATCTATCTCCCACCAGTGACTTCCCCATAATTCACCCCAATATTTCACCTCACCTTCCAGTATATTTTCACCATTAGCACTAACATCAGAAGCAATACGATATCGAGTTCCTTTAGGTATATATAATTTGTCATTACTCCTGATAATTGCCCTCTTAGGGTCTTGTAAATCATAACCAATTTGTGAATAAAGCAATCCTGTAATTTCCATTGTTTAATCCCCCTAAAAATAATTATATTTCACAAAAAATTCAGATTATTAAATGTATCAGAC
>JBKGXW010000145.1:0-3738 GCA_046546395.1 Halanaerobiales bacterium | reverse complement strand
TAGAATACTCATATAATAATACAAAATATATGGCTTCATATGTTCCAGTAGAAACAACTGGCTGGGGAGTAGTAGTTCAGCTTACATCTCATGAGGCTTTTCAGTCACTTCGCAATTCACTCCGTGGTGCATTGTTAATCATCGCTATCACTATTATTATTGGTGTAGTTCTGTCATATTTTGCAAGCCGGTATATTACGATACCTATTATTGCTGCATCAAAATTTGCCAGTGAAGTTGCCGATGGGAATCTAATGCTGGAGCCATTAAAGGTTAAATCAGGTGATGAAATAGGGAGCCTTGCAAAATCATTAAATGAAATGCATGATTCACTGAAATTAATGATAAGCAAAATTATCACTACTTCTGATCAAGTTGCTGCTTCCAGTGAGGAATTATCTGCTACAAGCGACCAGGTGGGCGAAACAGCAGAGCAGGTAGGAACTGCTATGCAGCAGGTGGCCTCCGGAGCGGAAGAACAGTTAGCTCAGGTTGAAGATATAGGTAAAAATATAAATGACCTTACCCGGGGTATTAAAAATATCGAAGGTAATTCCAGTGAAATGTCACGATCAGCTGATAATGTTATGGAGAGTATTGAAAAAGGAAATCAAGCAGTCGGTGATTCAATTAATCAGATAACTGCTGTAAAGAATGATACTTCCAAGGTGGCAAATGAGGTCCAAAATCTGGGTCATACATCAAGGGAGATTGACAATATCCTTACATTAATTAATAGTGTTGCTGAGCAGACCAATCTACTTGCTTTGAATGCTGCTATTGAGGCAGCCAGGGCAGGAGAAGCTGGTAGAGGTTTCAGCGTTGTTGCTGATGAAATACGAGAACTGGCTGAAGAGTCTGCCAGCGCTACTGATGAAATTGCCTCACTTATAAAAGAAATACAGTCAGGGGTAAACGGAGCAGTAAGTCAGATGGATAAAAACATGAATACTGTTGATAATAGTGTTCGATCAATTGAAAGAACTAAAGTTATATTCGGAGAGATAAATGACTTGGCATATCGATTAAAAGAACAGATTCAGGCTGTTACCGATAGTTCCCATCTTATCAGTGATAATAGTAATCAAGTTAATATTGCCTTTGAGAATATATCTATAGTCAGTTCACAATTTGCAGGTAATGCAGAAGAAGTTGCTGCTTCAAGTGAAGAACAGATTGCTTCTACTCAGGAAATTAGTGCTTCAGCCAAACAGTTGGCGGATATGGCTCAGGAACTGACAGATTTGATCAAGAGATTTAGAGTATAAATTGAAAGTTTATTAATAACTCTTATTATTTATAATAATAAGAGAGAAGAAAATATGTTATTGAAATTGCTAGTTGTTAATTATTAATTACTCTATTAAACATAACTATACTCAGGGGAGGTGATATTATCCTTGATGAGCAGAAAACAGCAGGAGATTTTCAGTTGACAGGTAGTGGAGCCATTGAAGAAGATGAGTTGGTATATAATGTAAATGCAGAGTATTCTATTGCTGATATTAACTTAAATTATACAATTAAAATAACAAAACAGGCCTATGATCGATATGAAGGGGACGAATTGGATCTTCTGGAGAAGATGAAAAATAAAGCCTTTGAGGGTGTGCTTGTAAAAATCAACAACAGGATTTATACAGATGCAAGCTATACTTATGATAGTATTGAACAATTAGAAGACTTTTCTTGAGTGATTTTAAAAAATACTTACTCATTGCTTTGCTAGATTCTAAATAAATTGCTAATTTATAATCAAGACAAAATGAACCCCGGGAACTGATTGTTTCCGGGGTTCTGTTTATGTGATATGAATTTAAAGATTTTCACTTTAAACCCGAGTAAAACTATCAAAAAAATATATTTTATCTGTGATATATATCATAGTACTATTATTTATTAAGTTATATAATCTTAAATGTAATATAAATTACAAAAGAGTCTAACAAAGTTTAATTTATTTTATCCAGTAGTTTGCTGTCAATAAAAGCAGCAGTTCTGCTGAAATACGAAAATAAGGAGTGGATTTTAAGTGAGTATGTTTTGTTATCAATGTCAGGAGGCAGCCAGGGGTGAAGGTTGTACAGTGAGGGGTGTTTGTGGAAAAACGGATATTACTGCAAACCTACAGGACCTTTTAATTTATTTATTGAAAGGTATCTCTATTTATAGTACTAAAGCAAAAGAATTAGATTTAGAGACTCCAGAAACAGACACCTTTGTAATGGAAAGCCTATTTATGACAATAACTAATGCAAACTTTGATAATGATACCTTTGTAGAGCAGATTAAAAAGGCTCTAGATTTAAGAGAAGAAGTAAAAGCAAAAGTAGAAGCAGCAGGTGCAGAGTTTGATGATCTATATGAAGCTGCAACCTGGACTGCTGACAGTGAAGATGAATTTGACGCAAAAGCTCAGGAAGTAGGGGTTTTACAGACTGAAAATGAGGATGTTAGATCTTTACGAGAACTAATAAGCTATGGAGTAAAAGGCTTAGCTGCATATACAGAGCACGCCTATAATCTTGGTTATGAAAAACAGGAAATCTATGATTTTATGCAAAAGGCTTTAGCTGTAACTACAGATGATAGTTTGTCAGTTGATGACCTTGTAGCATTAACCCTGGAAACTGGTAAGTTTGGTGTTGATGGTATGGCCTTGCTGGATAAGGCTAATACAGAAAGCTATGGTAATCCAGAAATTACTGAAGTGAGTATTGAAACTCGTGATAATCCAGCTATCTTAATCAGTGGTCATGATTTAAGAGATATGGAACGATTACTGGAACAGACTGAAGGTACAGGTGTTGATGTATATACTCATTCTGAAATGTTACCAGCAAATTATTATCCATCTTTCAAAAAATATGATCACTTTGTAGGTAACTATGGTAATGCCTGGTGGCAGCAAAAAGAAGAGTTTGAGAGTTTCAATGGACCAATTCTTTTTACTACTAACTGTATAGTACCTCCTAAGTCAGATGCAAGTTATATGGATAGAATCTTTACTACAGGAGCTGCTGGTCTGGATGTAGCGACTCATATTGTAGCTGATGAGAATGGTAAAAAAGACTTTAGTGCAATAATTGAATTAGCTAAATCCTGTGAGGCTCCAGAACAAATCGAGGAAGGCAGTATTGTTGGCGGTTTTGCTCATAATCAGGTTCTGGCTTTAGCTGACAAAGTAGTAGAAGCAGTTAAAGAAGGAGCTATCAAAAAGTTCTTCGTAATGGCCGGTTGTGACGGTAGGATGAAAAGCAGAGATTATTATACGAATTTTGCTGAGGAATTACCGGAAGATACAGTAATTCTGACAGCAGGATGTGCAAAATATAGATATAACAAACTTGATCTGGGTGATATCGGAGGTATCCCAAGGGTACTGGATGCGGGTCAATGTAATGATTCATATTCACTGGCAGTTATCGCGATGAAACTGCAGGAAGTCTTTGGACTAGATGATATCAATGAATTGCCGATTGCATATAATATCGCCTGGTATGAGCAGAAAGCTGTAATTGTATTACTGGCTTTGCTTTACCTGGGAGTTAAGAATATTCACTTAGGACCTACACTACCAGCTTTCTTATCTGAAAATGTAACTAATGTCCTTGTAGATAAGTTTGGGATTGGCGGAATTACAGAAGTAGAAGATGATATTGAAATGTTCATGCAGGAATAAAATACGAAAATAATTATTATAGATAATCTATAAAGATAAATTAAATATATAGATAA
>JBKGXW010000144.1:0-4066 GCA_046546395.1 Halanaerobiales bacterium | reverse complement strand
TTTTGATAAGTAAAGCCTCTAATGAATATATAGTGGTTATAGCACACCCTATTTTTGAGGGAAACCAATTGACTGGTGTACTTGGTGCCACCATTGATTTAAACTTTCTTCAGGAAATGGTCATAGAATATGATATTGTGGGACATGGTTATGGATGGATTATAGATAGCCAGATGGTTACCATTGCTCACCGTGATGAGGCATATCTGGGGAATAAACAGGTCCTGGAAGAGGGCAATCAGGAGCTAAGAGATATTGCTGAAAATATGAATGCTGGTAAAGAAGATACAGCTTTCTACACCTTTAATGGTATAAGAAAAGGTCTTGCCTATGCACCTGTTAGTTCAACTGGATGGTCTGTTGCCGTTGTAGCAGATGTTGATGATTTACTAGCTCCTCTGAGTGAATTAAGAACAGGCACATTTATAATAGGCACTATATTCCTGCTTCTGGCTGTTAGTATTATTTATCTTATCTCAATGTTGATGAGTAAACCTATTATTGAGGTAAGTAAAATAGCCAATCATATTGGTAAAGGGAATCTAATTGTTGACAGTAGTGAACTGGATAGGATTGATACTAAAGACGAGATTGGAATGCTGGCCAGGTCGATTAAGAATATGCATGATAGTTTGAAAACAATGATCAGCCGAGTTATGGAGATTTCCAATAGTGTAGCTGCTTCAAGTGAAGAGCTATATGCTGCTGGAGAACAGGTTGGAGAGGTTGCTGAACAGGTAGGTGGAGCAATAGAGAATGTAGCTTCTGGTGCACAGGAACAGTCAGCACAGGTAGAGGAAAGCGTTTCAATAATAGATGAATTGATTGGTAGAATAATAGAAGTAAAAGATAGCTCTAAAGAGATGACAGCTGCGGCTGATAGTGTTATTGATAAGATCGACAGGGGACATAAAACAGTTGATCAATCTATCAGTCAGGTTAAGCTTGTAAAAGAGGATACTTCTGAGGTTGCTGAGGTTATTTCAGAGTTAGGGGAGACTTCTGCAGAGATTGGAAATATTGTAGGTATAATAAATAGTATAGCTTCTCAGACAAATCTACTTGCTTTGAATGCCGCTATTGAGGCAGCCCGTGCAGGGGAAGCTGGTTCCGGCTTTAGTGTTGTAGCTGAAGAGATCAGGGTTCTTGCAGAAGATTCAGCTAATGCAACTGAAAAAATTGCAGAACTTATAGGGCAAATACAGAACAAGGTAAAAATGTTAAGTGGGAAAATGACTACCAATATTCATAGTGTAGATGATAGTGTTATATCTATTGAAGAAATGGGTAAAGAATTTGATGAAATACAATCTGTTACCTATAATCTAAAGAATATAATTGAGAATGTTTCAGAACATGCCCGTGAAATGTCAGATGGTAGTAATATGGTAGAGACTACAATCAGGAGTATTGCGGAAGTAAGTGAAGAGTTTGCCGGCAGCTCAGAAGAGGTAGCTGCATCCAGTGAAGAACAGATTGCTGCAACAGAAGAAATTGTTTCTTCATCGAAACAGCTGGCAGATATGGCACAGGAGCTAATCAATGTTGTAAACAGGTTTAAATTATAGGGATTCAGTAAAAAAATAACAAAATGACAGAAATAGATGAAAAACTTTTGATATATTTCCTTATTGGTGAATATATATTATTTATATTATATATTAACTGACACTAATGGAGGGATATAATTGGAACTTGAAGCAGTACGAAACCCCGCGGTTACCATGGATCGTATTTTGACCTGGTTGACGCTGGGTTTATTTCGCTTTGTTTTTGTTAAAGAGGGTAGTAATGTTATAGTAACAAGGTTTGGAAAATATGTAAAAACACTCAAACCAGGGCTTAGATCCTTTTTTTCAGCGCTGGGCTTATTTGGGCAAATATACTATTTTTACGTTACCGACCCTAATACTTTAACCATCAAAAAAACCCATGAAGTTGATATTAAAGAAGTGGTCTTTGATTTTCCCAGTGAAAAAGTGATATCCAGAGATAATGTTGAATTCAAGGTTGATGCTATTGTTTTCTTTAAGGTGGTTAATCCCCGTAAAGCTGTGTTTAATGTTAATGACTATGTTAAATCTCTGCAGCTAACTATCAGATCGATCTTACGTGATGAGATTGGTAGAATTGATCTAGAAGAGGTGTACTGTTCTCGTGCTACGGTTTCACGCAATCTTGAAAAAGAGGCAGACATAGCAGTAACTGAATGGGGTATAGATGTGACACAACTGGAAATCAAAGAGTTTGAACTTGGCGATTTTGCTAAAGAACTTATTGAGCAGAAGCAGGGAGAACTGGAGAAGAAAAAAACTATTATGAAGGCAGAGGCTTTGAAAGAGGCCAAGATTGAGGAGGCAAAGGCCCTGAAGGCCTATGCTGAAATGGAGGCTGAAGCAATGCTGGTCAGGGCTCGGGCGGAAGCTGAGGCAGAGAGGTGTACATTTGATGCTGAAATATATGGTTATGAGAGAATCGCTGAGGTTTTAAAAAAATATCCCAGAATTCTTACTGACTACTTGCAACTTCATAATGCGGAAAAGATCAGCCAGAATCTGGGTCAGGGCAAAGCTACAACCTTATTTCTCCCGAATGAAATGCAGCTTATGCTCAGGTCATTGAATATCTTTGGTGATAGTAGTAGCACAGATAATGATAAAGGTGACATTGATAATAATAGTAATGATAATGATGAAAATAATTCCTAAGATCCCTGAAAGAGATACCGTAAGTATCAAAACTAACAAACCAGAGGGGAAAATAAAAAATTTTTCTGTAAATATATGCTAAACATTTAAATTTTAGCAATATTTCTGGTATAATAGGTAAAAGGGGATTAAAGGAGGGGATTATTATGAATTCATATCGAGAATATCTTTACATGAATACTGATAACAGAGTGGAGATAATAAATATTACTCCACAGGTTGAAGAGATTTTGAGGAAAAGTGGTATTAAGGAAGGGTTATGTCTGGTAAATGCCATGCATATAACTGCAAGTGTATTTATTAATGACGACGAGTCTGGCCTTCACCATGACTATAAACAGTGGCTGGAAGAACTTGCTCCACATGAGCCTGTATCCCGATATAGACATAATGGATTCGAGGATAATGCAGATGCACATCTCAAAAGACAGATAATGGGTCGGGAAGTGGTGGTAGCCATTACAGAAGGTGAGCTGGATTTTGGACCCTGGGAGCAAATCTTCTATGGAGAATTTGATGGGTGTCGGGAAAAGCGTATCCTGGTAAAGGTTATTGGTGAGTAATATGCTGGCTCTTGAAAAAATATTGTCGTCATTTATTACACTGCCGGGTTTATTATGGGTTATCTGGTTGATTATTACTATTCATCTTTTTAAAAAGGGAAAATCTAGTATATACATAATATCATTGGTCAGTCTTATACTTTTATATATTTTTATTTCAGCAATTGGGACAGGCATATTGGTTGAGCCGCTGGAGAACATGTATATAGAAGGCTTACAGATTGAAGAATTTGACCGGGGTCATCCCATTGTGGTTCTGGGTGGTGGTATAAATTATCGAGAAGATACAGCATATTTAAGTGCATATTCTCTACAGAGACTGATAAAGGGTTTTGACATTTATCAGAAGATAGGTGGGCCTATCATTTTCACAGGTGGTGTTGCTATAGGGCAAAAGGAAATAAGTGAATCTGAAATAGCCATAAAAAGATTAATGGATATGGGAGTAAGGCAAAGGGATATTGTTATAGAAAGCGAGGCCAGAACTACATATGAGAACGGTATCTATGTCAGGAGATGGCTGCGGGATTATAATTATGACCTTAGTCTGGAGATGGAACAGAGTAATAGTTCGTTATCAGATAGTGACATAAATAATAGGGTATATCTGGTTACCAGTGCTCTACACATGCCCCGTTCTGTAATGGTCTTTGAAAAGCAGGGCATTGAAGTTATTCCAGTAAGTTCTGGCATTGTAGCTGATCATCAACCTTCATGGCTTGAATATTTGCCAAATAGTCAGTCACTTTCTGCAAATATGATGGCTGTGCACGAATGGATTGGACTGTTCTGGTA
>JBKGXW010000143.1:0-4147 GCA_046546395.1 Halanaerobiales bacterium | reverse complement strand
GAATTCAGTAAATTTGGCTACAACAAATATTATTTATCTAATTAAGCAAATATTTTCAAATTTGCCCTTGACAATAAATGTAAATTGTGGTTATAATGTAATAGTCTTTTTAAATTTACTCTTTAAATTGTGAAACTAAAAACTAGAAAGGGAGGTCGTGTTTGATGATTCGTTTACATTTTAATTATTTTAGAAGAGATGCATATCGGGCTGCAATGGCTCAACTAGCATTTAATCCCGACTGGGATAACTATAATGCTAATACATACTTAAAATTGAATATTACTGCACGGCCTGTGCTTTTAAATAAATGATTTTTAAGTTCTACGTAGGAAGTTTTACCAGTGTTTTTTCTGAAGCAATAGAGAATCATAGTTATTTAGGAAAAAATAGATTGTAGAAATCTAAAGTAAATGTAAAAAATCATAATTAGTATCTTATACCACAGGTAGTGCAAGCCTGTGGCTTTATTTATACATAAATGGAATTTTAAAGAGTAGTATGGGTTTATTACCCGGGAAATATCTTCAGTAGAGTAGTATCTAAAATTCCCCACTAAATATTATAATAACTAGCTGCGGGCACATTGCCGGTGGCTTTTTTGGTGTTCACAGCAGGATTTGAGTTATTGTAAAAATGATTAAATTCGAAAGGCTAATAATTTATCAAGCAAGGCTAATTGTTTTTCAAGTAAGGAAAAATTTGAAGAAAATAATATAAAGTCTTGTTACTTGGGTGGAGAGCTTTACAAGCAAAGAAAAAAAGTGGGGTGTTATAAATGGAAAATATTAAGTTTATATGGAGACATATGAAAGGTAAAAGGAGTCTATACATAGGGGCAATTATCTGTATTTTAATTGGTACCTTGATCATGGTAATTAATCCCCTCGTAGAAAGAGCAACTATAGACTCTATTATAGGTGGTGAGCCACTTGATCTACCATTATGGATCAAAGGCCTGCTGAATAATTTTATGGAAAGTAGAAGTGTGCTCAGTGTTCTTTTGACTGCAGCTTCTTTACTGGTAATACTAACAGCTATCAGGGGTATATTTTTATATTTTAAAGGAAAATGGTCAGCAAAAGCAGCTGAAGGAATTGCAAAAAGCCTCCGTGATGAGATATACAATCACCTGCAGCATCTTCCTTATGAGTATCATGTGAAGGCAAAGACTGGTGATTTGATTCAGAGATGTACATCAGATATTGAACAGATCAGAATGTTTCTGGCAGTTCAGCTGGTGGAAATAGCCAGGGCAGTATTTATACTGACTGTTGCCACATTTATTATGATTAATCTACATATCAAGCTGACTCTGGTAGCCCTTGCGGTAGTTCCTTTGATCATAGCCTATTCTTACTTCTTTTACCTGGAAGTAAAGAAGACATTTAAGGATGCTGATGAGGCGGAAGGAAGGATGTCAACAAGATTGCAGGAAAATCTTACAGGAGTTCGGGTTGTCAGGGCATTTGCAAGGCAGTCCTATGAAATAGAGAAGTTTGATGAAAAGAGCACAGAATATCGTGATAAACAATACAGAGTATTGAGGTATTTAGCCTGGTTCTGGTCGATTTCAGATTTTATGAGTCTCTTTCAGATTGGTGCTGTATTAGTATTGGGGGTTTACTGGGCTGTTTCAGGCGAAATTACTCTTGGAACACTTCTGGCCTTTCTCCGCTATGAGGGAATGCTGCTCTGGCCAGTCCGACAGCTCGGACGTATTTTGACTGATATGGGTAAAATGCAGGTAGCAATCGACCGTATTCGGGAAGTTTTGAATGAACCCACTGAATTTGAGGGTCAGGCAGGACTGAAGCCAGAAATAGAAGGAAATATTAAGTTCAAAAATGTATCTTTTGCATATGAAGATGATAATTATGTATTAAATAATGTAAGTTTTGAGGTTGGCAAGGGTCAGACTATAGCTATTCTGGGACCTACTGGTTCAGGAAAAAGCTCTATGGTTCATTTACTTGCCCGTCTGTATGACTGCCAGAAGGGTACTATAGAAATAGATGGTTATGATATCAAGGATATAGATAAGAAGTGGTTGAGAAAACATGTTGGTCTTGTACTACAGGAACCCTTCCTTTTTGCCAGAACTATTAGAGAAAATATCAGTTTTGCGAGTCAAGATGCCGATGATGCAGAGATATTTGAAGCAGCCAATAATGCCTCAATTCACGATGTTGTTCAGGAATTTGATAAGGGATATGACACAATGGTAGGGGAAAGGGGTGTATCACTGTCCGGGGGACAAAAGCAGAGAGTGGCTATTGCCCGCACGATTATCAGAGACTGCCCGATATTGGTTTTTGATGATTCCCTCAGTGCTGTAGATACAGAAACCGATGCCCGGATCAGAAGTGCCCTGAAGAAGAGGAGTAAGGATATAACTACCTTTATAATTTCTCATAGAATAAATACACTTTCTGCCGCTGATTTCATATTGGTTCTGGAAGATGGAGAGATAAGTCAGCAGGGTACACATCAGGATTTACTCCAGGAAGAGGGTATGTATAGAAGGGTCTGGAAAATGCAGAATGAGTTTCTATCTGATGAAAATGCAGTTTGATTTCTTTAAAGTAAGTATTGTTCAAAGCAGTGAAATATATTATGATATGGGCTAGTTTAGAGGTTCAATTTACTTTACTTTAAAGAGTATAAGCATAAGTAGTAGAATGACATAAATATGAAAATATAAGACTTGCTTAAAACCGTATGTTTTGTGAAAGAAAAAAGAGTCTTTACTAGAGAGAACATATAGTTTACTAGAGAAAGCATATAGTTTATATAAAATAGATTTAAATATGATAAACATTGAGATTGGAGGGATTGTCTTGGAGAATTTAAATGAAGACAATTATACACAACATTTAGATTTTGGGCTCTGGAAGAAATTGTTCAGGTTTCTGAAGCCCCACAAAAAAACATTAATTATTCTGGGTATTGTGATGATTACCGTTGGCGCAGTAGATGCCGTTTTTCCGGTTATGAATAAATATGCTGTAGATACTTTTATCAGAGAGGGTACCCTGAGTGGTCTGAAAGGGTTTGCTCTTATATATGGAGGGATGGTTTTTATTCAGGGAATCAATGTCTGGTTATTAATTGCCTTTGCAGGGAAACTGGAAACCTGGTTGGGATACGATATAAGAAAGGCCGGATTTGAAAAACTACAGCAGTTGTCCTTTACATATTATGATAATAAAGCGGTTGGCTGGTTAATGGCCAGAATGACATCAGATATCAGGAAGATAGGACAGATAATTTCCTGGGGATTTGTAGATAGTGTCTGGGGAATAACCATGATGTTTTTCATGATTATACTGATGTTTTTTTACAATTACAAACTTGCACTGGTTACAGTCGCAGTATTACCTGTTTTATTGGTGGTCAGTATTTATTTTCAGAAAAAAATACTGGGGGCATATCGTGTAGTCAGGAAGACCAACTCAAAGATTACCGGAGCTTTTAATGAGGGCATTAGTGGTGCAAAGACAACTAAAACCCTGGTAAGAGAAGAGGAGAATCTGGGAGAATTCTCCGTTTTAACAGGTGATATGAGGAGTTCCTCGATAAGGGCAGCGATTATTAATTCTCTGTATCTCCCGATTGTCCTTACACTGGCCAGCATTGGTACTGCTCTGGCTATCTATGTTGGTGGTAGGGGTGTATTTCTGGAACAGATTGAATACGGAACCCTGATTATGTTTTTAACATATACATCTCTTTTCTTTGAGCCGGTCTTTCATCTGGCCAGGATATTTGCTGAACTACAGTATGCACAGGCTTCAGCTGAAAGAACCATGTCTATGATCGAAACAGAAGCAGATATTCAGGATGATGAAGGGGTAGTCACAGAATATGGTGACAGTTTTAATCCCCTGAGAGAAAACTGGCCGGGTCTTCAGGGAAACATTCGATTCAATGATGTTACTTTTTATTATAATGAAGAAGAAAAGGTACTAGATAACTTTAATCTTGATATAAAATCAGGAGAAACAATTGCTCTGGTCGGGGAAACTGGTTCAGGAAAGAGTACAATTGTAAACCTGCTCTGCCGTTTCTATGAGCCGGTTCACGGTAGTGTGGAAATAGATGGTGTAGACTATCGTAAGAGATCTCAGCTCTGGCTGCACGAAAA
>JBKGXW010000142.1:0-4222 GCA_046546395.1 Halanaerobiales bacterium | reverse complement strand
TCAAGCTAAACAAAGAGAGCCTGCCTGAAGAAGCAGAGATAAGAGGAGATAATCCAGTGTCGCTTAAGGTTACTCCTGGTTTAATACAAAAAGTTAACTTTGGAGTGCAGATGGATTTATAGATGGGGGAGAGAAGTCGATGAATCCACTTTGCCAGAAGGATTTGAGCTTAGTTCTGAAAATCCTGTAGTTATCAGATTAATTCTTGGTATGATGAGGAAGGTTAATTTTGAGGTGGAGAAATAGATTTATTAGTTTCCGCTCAGTAAGATAATTATCAATACACTATTAAGGTCAGGGTCTTATGCCTGGCCTTTTTTCATTTTATAATTTCACTTGACATAATATTTACAGAAGTAATATAATAAAGTAAGGAATAAAATTCTTACAAGGAGGTAAGAAATTATGTATGAAATCAAAGTTACTTCTAAAGGGCAGGTAACAATACCCAAGGAATTAAGAAAGAAAATGGGTATTGGGCCTGGGGATTATCTTGAAATTAAAGAGGAAGCATCAAGCTATGTAATAAGTAAAAAAGTTAATAAAGAAAAAATCGAAAAATATCTTGGAATTTTAAATGAAAATAGAAATAGTGATGATATCGTCAGGGAGTTGAGGGGCCATGACAGTAGCAGTTGATTCCAATATTTTATTTGATATTCTTTTAGCAGATAAAAAGTATAAAGAATCTTCACTAGAATTGATATTACATTATTCTAAGACTGATCGCTTAATTATATCAGAAATAATATATAGTGAACTTGTCTCTCAATTTGATGATCGAACAATCTTAGATTCTTTTCTTAGTGATACTAATATAGTCCTGGAGCATACTACCTCAAAAGGACTCTGGATAGCATCAAAAGCATGGAAAGAATACTCAAAAAACAGGGATAACAGGTTTCAATGTAGTCATTGCGGGAATAAACAACAGATAGTTTGCAAAAAATGTAAAGAAATTATCACTAGTCGGCAACATATTATTTCTGATTTTTTGATTGGTGGTCATGCAAGTGAAAAGTCAGGTATATTACTTACTCGAGATTATGGATTTTATCGTAAATATTTTAAAAGTATAAAAATTGTTAGAGAACTATGATCTATATACTCCCCATTTCAGGGATTGTCCAACATGACTGTTGCTTCAGGCTTTTATGAGGAATATTTACCAGATACAAATTTAAGAAAGTATATTATCTGTTACTGGACAAATCTCTGCTGGTAATAGGATAGTCGATAAACCTATTAAAGATAAATTAATTCCCGATGCCTGTACAGATATAGTCTTTTTTTGAATGACGAATCACGGGTGCTTTATTATGTAACTATCTACTTGAAAATTAGGACAGAAAAGGTTTGAAGAGTTACTCTGGAAATGATATTATATAAGTAAGTTAATGATAGATTAGAAGATAAACAGGGGGTATAAAACATAATGAATATATTTCAAAATAAGAGAAAAGGAATTTTTTACACAGTTTTTTCTATTTTTTTACTTATGATCGTGATTTCAGGAACGATATATGCCGGTGATAGTTTAGAAGCAGATAAGCAGGAGATTACCATACAGTCACCACCAACAGTTGGTGCCCTGCCTATTCTATGGATGATAGAAAATGGAAAACTAGCTGACCGGGCAGATATCAGTATTAATATATCTCCAGATCACCAAAAGGCTACATCGCTGATAGCTCAGGGGGATATAGAGATGATGGTAACGGGTGTAAATGTAGGTGCCAAGGTTTTTAATAGAGGTATTGATGTTCGTCTTCTGAATACAAATATCTGGGCTATAGATTATTTACTTACTCAAGGGTTTAAGGCAGAGCAGTGGTCTGATCTGGAGGGTAAAACTCTTAGTTTACCATTGAAAGGCGGCCCATTAGATTTTCTGGCCCGTTATTTCCTGATTGAAAATGGTGTAAATCCTGAAGATGTCAATCTGGTATATAAACCACTTAATAGTGGTGCAAAAACATTCCAGTTGGGTAATCTGGATTCCATTATCCTTCCAGAACCACAGGTTACTATTAGCCTGAAGAATACTGAAAACGCTTACCTATCAATGGATTTACAGCAAGAATGGGCAAAACTGCACCAGGGAGAAGACCGTATTCCTTTTGTGGGACTATTTGTCAGAGGTGATTTTGCTGTTGACAATAGTGACCTTGTTGAGGAATTTAACACTTATTACAAAGAGGGTGTAGAGTGGGTGCATGATAATCCTGAAGCAGCGGCACAGTTAGCAGAAGAATATTTTAACATACCAGCTGGTGTAGTTCAGGCTTCTTTCAATAGGATTAATCTTAATATTTACCCTGAGGGTGAAGCATTTATGTTAATTGAGATGTACTTCAATGAGATTATGGAGATGTACCCTGAAATGATAGGTGGTAAATTACCAAATGAGTTATTCTACTTCTAAAATCATAAAAATTACTATAGGCACTGCCGGTATACTGGTAGTGCTTATTTTCTGGACTCTGCTCTCCCGCAATTATCACCCCTTAATACTACCTTCGCCTGTGGAGACTTTCAGGGCAGTTGTGGCTTTATGGAAGTCTGGTGATTTGCTAGAAAATACATTGATTACTATGAGAAGAACAATTATTGGGTATTCAATGGCTGTATTTATGGGAACATTACTGGCCATATTGCTAAAATCGAATAAATTCTGTCAGCATTTACTGAGACCCCTAATTACTATTATACAGACCACACCACCGGTTGTCTGGCTGGTTCTTGCTGTTATATGGTTTGGCATTGCAGATAACCTGACACCTATATTCTTGATTTTTATAGTAACTTTCCCGGTTATTTTTGTAAATATTTTTTCTGGACTTGATAATATAAATCTTAAGCTGGTTGAGATGGCCAGAGTTTACCGCTGCTCAAAAGAGAAAATACTCTTAAATATATACCTTCCCGGCTTGATTCCTCATATAGTATCTGCAATGAGTATTGGACTGGCTTTTGCCTGGAAATCAAGTATATTCGCGGAGTTTATAGGAAGCTCCAGCGGAATAGGTTTTGAACTCAGTATGGCCAATAGTAATCTTCAGACAGATCTCTTATTTGGCTGGGCAATTATATTAATAATCCTGATGTTAATATTTGAATATGGAATTCTACAACCGGCAAAAGCATATGTGACAAGGTGGGACAGCAATGAGTAATAATAATACAGATAAACGAAATGGTAATTATAAAGATAATGGTTCAAATAGTAATTTGTTGAGCATAAGTAATTTATCCAAGAATTTTGAGCCTCAAAAAGGCAGTAGACTGAAGGTGCTTGAGAATGTTTCTCTTGATTTAAGAATAGGCGAAGTAACTGCTCTGGTTGGGCCTTCTGGTTGTGGTAAGACTACTTTATTGAATATAATTGCTGGATTAATTGCTCCAGATAGAGGCCAAATTAAGCAGGAAAAAGATTTAAATCTGGCTTACATATTCCAGGAAACCAGGCTACTGCCCTGGCGGACTGTAGAGTCAAATATCAGTTTTGTTCAGGAAAATTATCTTCCTGATAATGAGGCAGCTGAAATTAGAGAGAGACTCCTTCATTTTTCTGGTCTATATGATATGAAGGAATCCTATCCTGCACAGCTCAGTGGCGGCATGAAGCAGCGACTGGAGGTTATCAGGGCATTATCTATTAGGCCAGATTTATTATTGATGGATGAACCATTTAAATCACTGGATATTAGCCTAAAGTATCAACTTCAGGATATCTTGCTGGAGGAGTTTAGTAAAGAGAAATTCTCTATTTTACTGATCACTCATGATCCAGAAGACGCAGTTCTCCTGGCCGATAGAATATTGATACTTTCAAATAAACCTAGTAGGGTATATAAAGAGTTTGCAATTAATATTGCCCGTGAAAAACGTAATCTAAAGGATGAAGATATCTATACTACACTACAGGACATACTGAAGATAATCTCATAATTGATTTAATTGAGAAGGGAGAATTTGGTTTGAAAGAAATCTTTTGTCAATTTTTGTGCCTTGAGCGTGGCGAAAGAAATGATACTTAATATGAGTACATCAGCAATTGTTATGTTAATTTTTGTGTGTGTTGTACTATATGGTGGTTTGTTTTAATTGTAAATAAAGCAGTTAAGTTAAATAAAGAAAAAATAAAGATTAGGTTTTTTCTGGTCCGGGGATAATTCTCCGGACTATTGTTTTCTGGAAAACACCATGGTTTCTGGAGGAT
>JBKGXW010000141.1:0-4639 GCA_046546395.1 Halanaerobiales bacterium | reverse complement strand
AAGCGGCACTAACCTACTGGATTTGTTTTAAATCCTTTAGATCGTCCTTCAGGAAAACGAAGAACTTACTTTATAAGGTCAAGGTTAAAATTATACGAGGAGGTATGTAGATGTCTTATTTATTGGGACTGGATATTGGTACAAGTGGAGTTAAGGGATTATTGCTGTCAGTAGAGGGTGATATCAAGATTACCCGTACAGAAAGTTACCCGCTATCCACACCTGAATCCGGTTGGGCTGAACAGAATCCATTGGATTGGTGGAATGCCACCAAAGAGTGTATTGCCAGTATTATTGAGGATAGTGGTGTTGACCCAGCTGAGGTAAAGGGTATTAGTTTTTCCGGACAGATGCACAGTTCTGTATTTCTTGATAAAAATATGGAGATAATAAGACCGGCAATTCTCTGGAGTGATACCAGAACAAGTAAACAATGTCAGGAAATCTATGAAAGAGCAGGTGGACTGCAAAATCTTATTAAATATGTGTCAAACCCTGCACTCGAAGGGTTCACAGCACCGAAGGTACTCTGGCTTAAGGAAAATGAGCCTGAGAATTTTGAAAAGGTTAATCTTGTATTATTACCTAAAGATTATATTAGATATAAACTTACAGGTGAAATACATATGGATGTATCAGATGGTGCAGGTACTCTGATGATGGATGTAGAGGAAAAAGACTGGTCAGATGAATTACTTGAAAAGCTGGGTCTTTCGAGAGAAATCTTACCACCAGTGGTAGAGTCAACTGCTGTGACAGGTAAGATAACTAAAGAAGTTGCAGATGAAACAGGTTTAAAAGCAGGTACACCTGTTGTAGCAGGGGGCGCTGACAATTCCTGTGGTGCAGTTGGTAGTGGAATTATCAAGGAAGGCCGTGTAATGGTCAGTATTGGTACCTCTGGTGTGGTTGTTGCTTTTGCAGATCAGCCTGCTGCTGATAGCCAGGGAAGGATTCATCTGTTTAACCATTCAAGGCCTGACAGCTGGTATATGATGGGTGTTATGCTATCTGCCGGTATGTCATTTAACTGGTTGAAAGAGAGTATGTTTGCAAATCAGCTTAGTTTTGATAAGTTAAATGAACTGGCTGAGGATACTGCTCCTGGAAGCGAGGGACTGTTCTTCCTACCATATCTATATGGAGAAAGAACTCCTCATGCAGATGCAAATGCACGCAGTGTTTACTTCGGTATTTCAGGAAACCATGAGCAGAAACACTTTGTTCGCAGTGTCATGGAGGGTGTTGCATATGGACTGAGAGATTCTCTGGAATTAATTAAAGAACAGGGAGTAGCAGTAGATGAAATCAGGGCAATAGGTGGAGGAGCTAAAAGTGCTGTCTGGCAGCAGATACTTGCTGATGTATTTGGACAGGAACTAAGCCTATTAAATGTTGAAGAAGGGCCCGCCTTTGGAGCTGCTTTGATAGCTGGTGTAGGTGTAGGAGTATATGATAGTTTTGAAGAGGCTGAAGAGGGTATTATAAAAGTAGTTGAAAAAATACAGCCAATTGAAGAAAATGTTGAGAGGTATAATGAACTCTACCCACTATTTAGAAAGGTTTACAGTAGTTTAAAAGATGACTTTGTTGAGTTGGCAGAGGTAAGATAAACACATATATGAATTATTTATTAATAAAAGGTTAGAGCAAGATAAGATGGCCGTTAGGCCAATCTGTTTTAAAGTAAGTAAAAATTATTAAACTAAAAAATTAAATTAAAAACAGGAGGAATTTAAATGGCTAATTATTTTAAAGATGTATCAGAAATTAAGTTTGAAGGTGCTGGTTCTAAAAATCCACTTGCATTTAAGTATTACAACCCTGAAGAAAAGATTGGTGGAGAATCAATGGAACAATTACTTAGATTTTCCATGGCATACTGGCATACTTTTGCCGCAGCTGGTGCAGATATGTTCGGTGTAGGTACCTGGGAACGCCCATGGGAGAATGCTTCAACTCCAATGGATATAGCGAAGGTAAGGGTAGAAGTTGCTTTTGAATTCATGCAGAAAATTGGACTGAAATATTTCTGCTTTCATGATGTAGATATTACACCTGAAGGTGGAAGTTTGAAAGAAACCTTTGATAACCTTGATGAAATTGTAAAAGTAATCAAAGAGAAGATGGATGAAACCGGAATTAAACTTCTCTGGGGTACTTCAAATCTTTTTGGACATCCACGTTTTATGCATGGTGCTTCTACTTCTCCAAATGCTGATGTATTTGCTTATTCTGCTGCCCGAGTTAAGAAGGCAATGGAAGTAACAAAAGAACTCGGTGGAGAAAACTATGTTTTCTGGGGTGGCCGTGAAGGGTATGAAACTTTATTGAATACCGATATGGGTCTTGAGCTGGATAACCTTGGTCGTTTCCTTAATATGGCGGTTGACTATGCTAATGAGATTGACTTTACGGGCCAGTTCCTGATTGAACCTAAACCAAAAGAACCAACCAAGCATCAGTATGACTTTGATACTGCAACTGTTATGGGTTTTTTGCGTCAATATGACCTTGCAGATAAGTTTAAAGTAAATATTGAAGCAAACCATGCAACACTGGCAGGGCATACATTCCAGCATGAATTATATCTGGCAAGAATTAATGATATGTTGGGTAGTGTTGATGCTAACCAGGGTGATATGTTACTGGGTTGGGATACTGATCAGTTCCCTACAAATATCTATGACACTACACTTGCAATGTATGAAATTTTGAAAAATGGTGGTCTGGCACCTGGCGGTTTAAACTTTGATGCCAAGGTACGCAGGGGATCATTTGAGCCAGTAGATCTCTTCTATGGACATATTGCCGGTATGGATACATTTGCCCGCGGCCTGAAGGTAGCTCAGAGATTACTTGATGATGGAGTCCTTGAAGACTTTGTTGCAGATAGATATAAGAGTTATACAGAGGGTATAGGTAAGAAAATTGTTGATGGTGAAGTAAGTTTCAAAGAGCTATCAGAATATGCTGTGGAAAATGATCAGATTCAGAACAAATCCGGTAGACAGGAATTACTGGAATCTACTGTTAATCAATATATTCTGGAGACTGAGTAACCCTTTATAATTACTTTTATTCAGTCTGAAGTGATTAATCTGATTCCAATTACAATTTATAGAATAAACCAGAACTATAAAATGACTTACTATTAAAAGATAGTTGAGTTTTTGTAGCCAGGGTTTATTATATACAATAAGACATTATAGCAGGACAACACCCATAAATGTCTCTATAATGATAAGGTTCATCTTTCGGGTATTCTATTTATGATATATGGATAGGATACCTATTTTTTTGTCCAGAATACACCATAGCTAATACCCGACTATAAATATTGGATAACAGTGTAGTAAAGAGATTGAAAACAGATATAATAGTAATATGTATTACTGAGTTTATACCCTAATATGTTAAAATAGAATTGAGATATTATATATGTTAAAATGAACGTAGGAGTCTTAAAACAAAAAATATAGGAGTGACAACGGAAATGGAAAAAAGAGTTCTCGGCAGGACCGGTCTTGAAGTTAGTCTATTGGGGTTTGGTGGTTTTCATTTAATAGAAATTCCCGCAGATAAAGCAGCAAATTTGTTGAATTACTATCTTGAGAATGGAGGTAATTACATAGAAACTGCGGCATCCTATGGTGATGGGGAATCAGAGAAAAAGATTGGCCCAATTATATCACAAAATAGAGATAAGGTTGTTCTTGCAAGCAAAACCGGTGTACGCGATGCTGAAGGAGCTATGCAAGAAATAGACCGCAGCCTCAGAAACCTTCAGACAGAATATCTGGATATTCTTTTTATACATGGAGTAACTCAGCAGGAAGACCTGGAGCAGATACTAAGTCCCGGGGGAGCACTGCAGGCGGCAAAAGAGGCAAAAAAAATGGGGAAGGTAAAACATATAGGTATTACTTCCCACGGCCAGCCTGATGTATTGATTGATGCCCTTAAAACTAATAATTTTGAAGTAATGATGACCCATTTTAATTATTTTGATAAGTTCAATTTCCCCAAACTAGAGGATGAACTCCTACCATTAGTCAGAAAAAAGAATATTGGAACTATATGTATGAAGCCGCTTGCTGATGGTTTTCTATGGAGGTCTGTTGAAGAGGCCTTCCGTTATGTATTTTCCTTACCGATAGATATGGTAGTAACAGGTATGAACACAATGGATATGCTGAAAATGGACATTGGGTTTGTTAATGGTTATGACCCTATGGATGATAAAGAGAAGGCCAAGCTTTTTGGCAGTGCAGAAGAACTTGGCAATTATATCTGCCGTCAGTGTGACAGTTGCGTTGTTTCTGATAAATATGGAGAAGAGATAAAGAAAGTCTTCAAACTGGAAGGATATTATGATAGACAGATGCATGATGGGAAACCCAGAAATCCAGCTGATTATGCACTACGCGACCGTTTAAGATTTTGGTTTGGCAATAAAGAGATGGCGGAAAAGCTTTATAAGAAACTAGATATAAACGCAGCAAATTTATTGGAAAAAGCAAACAACTTTGAACCCTGCAGCTATAATTTACCTATTAAAGATAAGTTAGAGATGATTGATTACAAATTAGGAGAAAGTAAAGTATTACAGTAGAGGCCTAATCGAATATGGTCATAC
>JBKGXW010000140.1:0-4758 GCA_046546395.1 Halanaerobiales bacterium | reverse complement strand
AGAAGTAGCACTTTTCTACGGGATGGTAAGCATATCTTTTGCTCTGGCTGAAGCCTGGCCCAGGGGGTTTGATACATTTCATAATTTGGTACGGACAGGGGATTTTGATAGGGTATTGCTTAGACCTCGAAGTGCATTTTTACAAATTATAGGTCAGGAGTTCCAATTGATGCGAATAGGAAGGTTGCTTCAGGGAGTAATAATCCTTTTCTGGGCTACAAGAACCCTTGAAATCACCTGGACTTTTTTCAAATTACTTCTACTATTTTCAGCTATCTCCGGAGGTATGTTTATATTTTCTGGTCTTTTTATTCTACAAGCAACTATGTCCTTTTGGTCAATACAAAGTCTTGAAATAATGAATATGTTAACTTATGGGGGTGTAGAAACACTTCAGTATCCCCTATCAATATACAAAACCTGGTTTAGAAACTTTTTTACATATGTAATACCACTCGCCTTTATAAATTATATACCTGCATTGAATATTATGGGAAAAGGCAATGGTACTATGAATATCTTATCATGGTTATCAGCACCTTTTGGCTTATTGTTTTTTCTACTTTGTATTCAATTCTGGCATTTTGGAATCAGACACTATCGGTCGACTGGGAGTTAGATATCTTAATGAAAAGTTGTTTTTGGGAAGTTGATATTTCTTACAGGGGGTTGGCAATATATGAAAATTGGATTAATGAGGCATTTCAAAGTCTTACATTCATCTAAAACATTCATGAATTCAGCAGAGTTTGAAGAGTGGATAAAACATTATGATAAAGCAGATATCAAAACAGCAGATATCCCAGAAAGTCAAGTGGAATGGGAAATCTGTTATTCCAGCAATTTGCCCAGGGCTGTTAGGACAGCTGAGGCTGTATATAAAGATAATATAATCCAGAGAGAGATTTTAAGGGAAGTACCTATTGCTCCGGTGGTAAGTAAGAGCATTGTACTTCCCAATAAGCTGTGGTTAACTCTGGGTAGGCTGGCCTATCTCTTTTCTCATAAGTCTCAACCTGAGAGTATAGATGAAACCAGAGAAAGGGCTAAAAGGATTATTTCTGAAATTAGTTCTTTAGGTGAATCTAATGTTTTAGTAGTCTCTCATGGTTTTCTGATGAGGTTTTTACAGAAAGAACTTGTAAAGAATGGATTTAAGGGAGAAAAATTTACCAGAGCAGAGAATGGACAGCTCTATTTATTTGAAAATTGACACCTCCCTGCTCGTTAGTTAACGATCATAAACAAGTGTTCCGAAAAGGAGCATACGAGGGTGCACCACGCACACGGGCACACGGTGCTTTCAAGAGTATTAAGCTTGTCTGGTAAGTATTATCGTGTATGAATAGTAAGGGGGCCTGAGTTTATTACACAGGCCCCTTTAATAAGCCTTGCCTCTAGTTTATGTTTAATCCCTTAAGCCCGATATAATCTATTCAGGATTGATAGGACCTGTATAAAATAGATTGCTTCTCTGATCATATGATCAATAACTCTGGGCCAGATATTCATTTGTCCACCGGGAATGTTACATTTAGCAATCTGCCTATAGAGATTTCTTAAGAATTCAGTCCATTCACAGATAGTGTCTTTGCCGGGTTCAATAAAACGTTCCGGATTTGACATTTGTCTCAGATATGCTCTTAATACCTGATTATATAGTCTTTCTATACGGATACCCCATCTTAGAGTTTGTCGTCTTAGAGCCTCCTGTTCGGGTCGGAAATAGAGTGAAAGAACATTTGCATGTTCATAGTTAATTTCCAACCAGAAAAGTAGTTCCTCCCAGGTGATTACTTCCAGATCTCTTTCATATAAAGGTATTAGAGCCTGAGGAAGAGTTTGAGCTATTCTTGTATCAGGCAAACCTATATCACTCCATCCTGGTCCGGGTTTATCCTGTATTCGTGCCAATATACCAGAAAAGTAAATTGCTTCTTTCATTATATGATCGATCAATGCAGCTGGTAAGATAGAAAGAACCTGACAGTTCTCAGTTTCCCTTGCGACCTCATTTTTAAACATAATAAAATTATTTACTTCATCATTAAGATTATTAAGAAACTCACTATCCTGATTCAGAGCACAAATATCTTTATGACTTAACTCAACAAAATCTTCAGAAAAATTATTTGCACGTTGAAAATATAACTCTTCAGTTGTATCAAATCCATTTCTCAAAAAACGGGCATGATCAATTAAAAGCCCTATCCAGGTTTCTATCTCTTTTTCAAGCGGCATTTGCATTATATAAATAGTATGTTGTCTCATATTAATTCACCTCCTGTGATACTGATGTCATCACAATTTCATTCCGTGCTTTAAGCGTTTTGGGAATTGTTTTCTATATAATATGTTTCTATTTTGTTAGCTGTGCCTGAATAAAGGAACTACTGCGGTCAATTTGACAAAACAGAAGAATAGTGAGATAATTTTAGTGTAAGTAGTAACTAATATCATTAAGCTGTATGGAAATTTATACAACTAAATTGATACATAATATCAGATAGTTCACAATGGTAATATGAAATTGCTTATAACAAAAGATAAGTATGTTTTTCTGGAGGTGACTTACATGAAAGACGATAAATGGTCAGTTGAACAAATTGAATCACTGGATGATAAAGTGTTAGTAGTTACCGGAGGTAATAGTGGGATAGGTTATGAGGCTGTGCGTATTTTTGCGCTAAAAGGTGCCAGGGTAATCATGGCCTGCCGCTCTATGGACCGTGCTAATAAGGCGAGGCTTAAAATTCAAGAAGAAAATCCACTGGCAAATATAGATATAATTAAATTGGATTTATCCGATCTTGAGTCGATTCATGATTTTGCTGATAAATTCAAGAAAAAATTTAATCGTCTTGATGTTTTATTGAATAATGCCGGAATAATGTTAGTACCTTATGGTAAAACAGAAGATGGTTTTGAAAAACAGATGGGTGTAAATCATCTGGGTCACTTTGCTCTTACGGCTTTACTTTTTGATAGGCTCAAGGCAACCAACAACTCCAGGGTTATTAATATTAGCAGTACTGCGCATAAGCGAGCTGAAATGGATTTCGATAATTTCATGTTTGAAAATGGTGCTTACTCACCATGGAAGTCATATGCACGTTCCAAGTTGGCAAATTTACTTTTTACATATGAACTCCAGCGTAGGATTGAAGATAACAATTTAAATATGAAATCATTAGCTGCCCATCCCGGGATGTCAAACACAAATTTAAATAGAAAATTTGAGAATAATTTCTTTTATAAGTTATTTGGGTGGTTCTTTGAGATGATAGGTCAATCTCCTCGAGCTGGTTCCTTACCCACAATCAGGGCAGCTACTGATACGCAGGCAGAAGGTGGAGAATATTATGGACCTTCAGGGCTTTTTGAAATTAAGGGTAGACCAGTAGTTGTCGAATCAAGTCCAGCTTCTCATGACCTAGAGGATGCAGAAAGGCTCTGGGAGATATCAGAGGAATTAACAGATGTAAAATTTAAGATATAGCAAAATGCAAGGTGGAGCATTATATAATTAATATAAACAAGGGTGGTATATATGAATAATCAAAGTGAAAACAACACTGAGTATGAAGATCTTAATAATGGAAAAAGGGACCATAATAGCAAAAAGCATAATCATAGCGATAATAAGCAAAAGACGGATCAAAATGATGGAGATAGTAATGATCAAAATAATGATCATGAGCATAAATCTATGGTAGAGGATTTCCGCAGGAGATTTTTCATCTCCCTATTTTTAGCACTACCAATTTTATTATTGTCTCCAATGATTCAGAGCTTTTTCAATTATAGTTTAGAATTTACAGGTAGTTCATATGTTTTATTTATCTTTTCCACTATAATATTTTTCTACGGCGGATGGCCTTTTTTAAGTGGGCTTTATGATGAATTAAAAAATACAAATCCGGGTATGATGACCTTGATTGGCTTGGCTATTTCGGTGGCATACATATATAGTTCTGCGGTGGTATTTGGCCTGGAGGGCAGGTTCTTTTTCTGGGAGTTGGCTACATTAATCATTATTATGCTTCTGGGGCACTGGATTGAAATGAAATCTGTGATGGGTGCATCAAATGCCCTGGAAGAACTGGCAAAGTTGATGCCTGATGAGGCTCATCTAATTAAAGATGAAGAAACAGTTGATGTAGAAATAAAGGAATTGAAAGTAGACGATCTAATACTGGTTAAACCAGGCGAAAAAATACCAGCTGATGGTGAAATAGTTGAAGGTTCCAGTTATATAAATGAAGCTATGCTGACGGGTGAATCAGAACCAGTTGAGAAGACTGAAGGTGATGAGGTTATCGGTGGTTCAATTAATGGTGACAGTTCTATTAAGGTTAAGGTGAAAAGTGCCGGTGAGGATAGTTATTTATCACAGGTAGTAAACCTGGTTGAGGAGTCCCAGGAAGCAAAATCAAAGACTCAGGGCCTTGCTGACAGAGCTGCTTTCTGGCTGACTATCGTTGCTATTTCGACAGGACTTATCACACTATTTTCCTGGCTTTTAGCCGGAAGGGATCTGGCCTTTTCCATTGGTAGAATGGCCACGGTTATGGTAATAACCTGTCCGCATGCTCTGGGGCTGGCAATACCTTTAGTAGCTGCCGTATCTACTACTCTCTCTGCAAAGAATGGACTTTTGATTAGAAATAGGACTGCTTTTGAAAATGCCAGAAAGATATCTACAATTGTCTTTGATAAAACCGGTACCCTTACTGAGGGTGAATTTGGTGTTACAGA
>JBKGXW010000139.1:0-4793 GCA_046546395.1 Halanaerobiales bacterium | reverse complement strand
TTATTTCCCGGGGACTTATTCCATTTCCCAGGCTTAGTTTCAAATCTGTAATTAGCCTCCGCAGTTCTACAAATTCTTCTCTATATATTATTAATTCGATATTATTCGTCATAACTCCTTTATTCCAGAAGGAATTATTTTCCCAAAATCTATAATCTCATGGTATAAATTTATAACTAAGACAAATCATATAATATAGTTTACACTCAGGATAGAATTTCAGAATTATAACTATATCTTACTATAACTAATCTTACAATATCATACTATATCACTCATACTATATCGTCTTGCAATAAGTATATTACAAGATAATTTTAGATAATTTTTGATATAAGCAAATCAAGTTAAAAGGTTTTAAAAACAAAAGATCTTGGTAGAAAGGAATTGATAAAAATGACTGATCTGATGACCAGGGAGAAATATAAAGACGCCTGTCGATACAGAATGAGAGAATCTCTGGAGAACCTGATGGAAATATGGGATCCCTTTTATGATGAAGAAGTGACAACTTTAAATAATATCAATGAGTCTTTAGACATCTTACATAATACCATTGATGAGCTGAAGTACTTCAGGGAAAAGTTACTTACTACTGATAGAGAATAAAGTGTACGGTAGTATCAAAACAGACATACAGAAATGTGACACAAAACCATCTTAATTAATCCCTGGCCGGTTCAAAAGAAAATCTGGCAAGAATTTTTTGAGATTGTTTTAGCTAAAAAATAAACCCCCTTAAAAGGGGGCACAAGTTATTTTATAGGTCTCATCCTTAAACATATGTCTACCTACATGTAAACTCTAGGCGGATTATCATCTCCGAAAATTGAGTAATTTAATAATTTATATCAGCTGAAATCATAATTGATAGGTCATCTTTATTGGACTCTTCACCGATTGCAAGATCAATACTGGCTCCACTCAGGTTTACACCAAAGCCAAGTGTAGTCAAACTGATAGAATCACCCGTTACTCTTCCGGCCCTTACTGTCAAAGAATTTAGAACAAAGTCCTTTTCCAGACCAAAGTGTAATACCTGTCCTGTATCATTTTGATCAAATAGATTATCAATATCTGCTGCAAGTATCATATTCAATACGGGTACATCCAGGGCAGCTCCAACTCTGACATTTGGATCAAAATCTGCTGTTTCAGAGTAATCCTCAATAGAATCCTGATCTACCTGCCAACCATTTTCACCCGGAATATATCTTTTACTTTGCCCATCTAAATCAATATCAGAAGCAAGAAGATTCTCCACCACACAGCCGAGCTTCAGAGTATCAGTAACTTTGGACAGTAGTCCTATATCAAGACCATAGCCATTTCCTTTAATATTAATCTCTCTAGAACTTTCCATATAGTAATTATTACGGCTCATATCAACTAATTTTACATTTACACCATATGATAGTGCACCTATTTCAAGTGGTGGTTCTAATATATCATTACCATAGCTAAAAATAGCCTCACTTACCCTACTGCTCAAATAACTATTATCTGAGCCAGAATTATTCTGTAATAAATGGCTCTCTTTTATATTGTATGCAAGTCCTATAGAAGAAAATTTGGCTCCGAAAAACAATTGATTATCAAGACTAATATCGCCATCAATATCATCAATCTTTTCGTTAATATACTCATAGCTATTACTATCTGCAATATCCCTTACTTTCTCAAGCTCATCTACATTCAAAATATTCATTCCCATATTAAAATCCAGACCTACATAACCATTATCAGTTATACCTGCAGGATTATATAAAATTGCTTCAACATCATCAGCAACCGCTGTAAAAGCACCACCCATTCCATAAGACCGTGCAGTAAGCTGGGAAGCCTCAACCCCTGGATTAGTAATTAAGAATAGAGAAATGAACAACGCGATAGAAATAATATATAATTTTATATTTCTTTTACTTTTCATACTTTCACTCCTTATCTAATATGTAAAATAATCTTTCAAAAAAATGGCCTTTCAATAAATCCTGGCAACTCATTTTTAGCCAATAACTGAATCAAAGCCTGAACAGTGTTCCACTCGTCTTCTTCTGGAAGCTACTCCAGCTTACCCTCTTCAATCAATTTTAAAGCTACATCTACCACCTCTGGGTCAAATTGTGTGCCGCGATTTACCTTCAATTCTTCAATTGCAACTTCTTTTGATAATTTCTTTCTATAAATCCTGTCACTCCTCATGGTATCCCACGAATCAGCCAGTCCAATTATACGGGAGACCCTGGGTATTTCTTTTCCTTTCAACCCATCTGGGTAACCCATACCATCCCATCTTTCATGATGATGACGTACATATACGGCAATTTCCTTTAGCTCATCTGAGCTGACCAGCACTTCATAACCCCAGACCGTATGCTTTTTAATCTGGGTATATTCATCAGCAGTCAGAACACCTTCTTTGTTGAGAATCTTTTTGCTAATCAATATCTTTCCTATATCATGTACTAATCCTGCCCACTCAATGTTCTTGACCTGTGCTGCATTATAGCCCATTTCACGGGCTAACATAGCTGATATCCTGGCTACGTTCTCCGAATGACCGCGTGTATAACTATCATGTATCTCCAGCATATTTATAATAGCCAGTATAATCTGCCTCTGGAATTTTTCATGTATATGCTTATAACTCTGCATGGTCAGAAAGGCAGAAGCAAGATTACCAAAAGCCTTGATAGTTTCAATAGACTGATTGCTGAAGTTATCCTTACTTGAAAAAGCTATATCATAATTTAAGGCACCTGCCAGTTCATCGCCAACATATAGTTTTACTGTAAGTGATGATTTAATAGGTCTTTTTGCCTGAATTATTTCTTCCTGCATGCGGGTCAGATTATTAGCGACTCTTTCCTTCTCTATATCCTTGATATATATAACCTCATCAACAGAATTAAACAACTCTCTATTGATTGCAACTAATTCAATACTTTCCAGATTATGACCGATAGATTCCAGCCATTTCAGCTTCTGGTCCTCGACAACAAATACAGTTCCATAATCAGCTTCTGGTATTAGTTTTTTCGCTACATAAAAGAGCTCAATCAGAAATCTTTCTTTATCATCAAAAACTGTGTCAGTTAATTTGGTAGCCACCTCTATTACATTATGTAGATTCTCAGCAAGGACAGAGGTTTCCCTATAGGAATCCTCCAGTTCTTCATTAACCGCCCTCAGCTCTTCAAAGGAACTTGATAATTCACTGGTCATCTCCTGATAACTGGCCAGAAGCATATTAACTTCTTTTATATCTGTACGTTCCAGGCGCTCGTCAATAGTAGTCAGATCATTACCCAACTTACTCATATTCTCTGCCAGATATACAAATGGAGTAGTTATCTTTCTGGATACATGTCTATTTATCAAAAACACTGAACAAATAGCCAGAAATAAAATCAAACAGACAAATAATGTAATCGCACGGCTCATGCTCATGATATTGTCAGAAAAATCCATACTCATGCGTATGTAATACGGCTGTGCATTCAAATAATTACTGTTATAATAGTCGTTATTCCAATAAGTATAATAAACAAACGAATTTTTATTAATAGGATTCCTGATACTATCATTCTCTGCTGAAAGCTGAGCGAAATATTCCTGATCCTCCTCAGTAGGATAGCCAAACTCTTCGCTTATTGGTTCGGTAGGTCCTCTATATATGGCTATTTCCTCAAGATAATCAAATCTTTTTCTCATTGAGATTAAGCGGTCTGATAGACTCTCATAATGATTTATACCTGTTGGTAAACTGAATTTTAATATGTATTCATCCTGGTAACTTATATATCCATATATCCCTGAACCCGAAACATCATTTTCATCAATATAATGCTGTAACAGAACTTCTTCTTCGAGAGATTGATTAATTAGAGTAAAATTTAATAACTCAAGATTCATCTGTTCTCTATCATTTGTCCTTATGATCGTACCTGTACTATTTACTATGTAATAATAGGAATTATTTAATAAAACTTCATCCAGTCCGACTGTTTTTATACGATTACGATACTCTCCCATAACTTCCTGAAAAGCCTGATCATATTGGTGTGCAGGAATATGCTCTGGTTTACCCTGCATCATCAACAGCTGATCCCTGAAATCCCTGGTTAATTCACTCAATAGTATATCATATCTCTCTTCCTGAGAATTAATTAATTCTGCAGATTGACTCAAAGAAGAAAATACCGCGTCAAGAGTTACATCATACATATAAGTATAAACCATGTTCCTTATAAAACCCTCTATAACAAAATAGACGGATACAATAACTATTATTATTAATATTACAAATAAAAAGAAGAGCTTCTTATTTATGTATCTATTCAGTGAAAGTTCTGTCATAAAAAAACACCCCTATTTTTAGCAACTCTCCTTATTCTGCTTAAGCGCTTACCTTTTTTCTCTCATACTACTGGTTATTAATCACAACAATATTAACCGCAGTATTATTAATATTCTCTATATTTATACAAAATCCTTCATGTTTTTAGATTAATAAGAAAAAAAGCCTATTAATCTGCAAAAAACTACCTCAAAAAATTCTCTGCCAAAAAATTTGATAGACAAATTGTGAGATTTATATATAATAGAATAGTATACAAAATTTATACTTGACTGATGTAAAAGTAAATGCCCGCTAGTCAGATAAATAGTTACTACTCAGCTTTTAATATAGGTACTACTCAGCTTTTAGTCTTGATTTGATAGTTTAAAAATACCGCTACTAATATCAGGTGAAGAGGTCCTGGCACAGGGCGGCGAAATATCCTATGATA
>JBKGXW010000138.1:0-4802 GCA_046546395.1 Halanaerobiales bacterium | reverse complement strand
GCTGTGCTTATTCAATCTATTTATGTTATTCCCTGTAGCTACTTTTTTTCCTGCATACATTTGTCTTATTTACTCACTTTACTCCTGTGAGCCTCAGCATCTATATCATAGACAGGACTTAGCTGGAGTTTTCTTGAGATAATTTAGATAAAACAAATCTAAAAATAAATACCGGCTCTATCTATATTAATTATATGAAAGTATTCTGATTAATATCTATCTTATAGAATCTTTGACCTCTTTTTTGTGTACCACAAAAGGTAGATAACTAAAGGAATTAAAAGAAAAGCCCAGAGCTGTGTCTCAAAAAGTTTTAATAACCAGTATCTGAAAACATTTCCTCCATCCAGAAAACCCGTTATCAACCCATCATACCCTGTGAAATCGAAATTAGCCTCTGAAGCGAGGTCTGTATATATTCTTGCCATTTTTGAAGCAACTATTAATTTCCCGATTATTATCGGTATAAATATTAAAAATGATCGCAATATATTTCCCCTTACCGCTACTACAACCATGGAAACAGCCGCTATTGTATTTGTCAGGTCTCCCAGGGGCAAAAAATTTACACCAGGAACAATAAAAGCCAGAAATAATGCAGCGGGCATTAATAGAATTCCTGTTACAATTATTGAGGGATTACCGAGTAGGATAGCCAGATCAAGTCCAATATAGATCTCTTTACTGTCAGGGAATTTATTTTTTATAAACTCCTTCATTCCATCAGATATCTGCATTAATCCCTTGCCAAGAATCCCGGCCATAATGGGGAGAATAAAAATTACTGCTGCAATACCGAAAGCAAGTTCAAGAACACCTTTTAGGTCATAACCAGCACCAATACCAAGAAAAAGTCCCAATATAAAACCGATAACCATAGGTTCGCCAATCAATCCCAGTTTCTTCTTCAGATATTCTGGATCTGCATTAGTTTTATTGAGAAACTTTATTTTATCCAGTAATTTATCTCCAAGAAGGGCTATGGGATAATAAACAACACCAGATAATGTCGTGATAGATATACCAGATAAACCAGCAAATTTATTGACTCTTCTGGCACTCCAGTCAGCCAGTTTAATTGTAATTATGCTCAATAGGAGTGCAGAGACCAGGGCTAATATGATATTATCAGTAGCGACATGTACCAGTTTGCCCAGAAAAATGAAATGCCAGAAATTCCAAATATCTACATTGACAGTCCTGGTCTTCTTCATAGCCAGCATTATCATATTAATAATAATTATCAGAACAATAAAAAGTGGAGCCAGATAATATGACCAGGTAATAGCAGCCAGTGGAGGCCATCCTACATCCAGAACCTTATACTCCAGGCCTGTCCTGACAGTAATTGCTTCTACAGCTGGACCAATATTCTCTACAAAGTAAGCTAAAATTATAAATATACCAATAAATCCTATCCCTAATGTGAGGGAGGATCTCAATGCCTTTGAAACAGAAATACGGAAAAATAAAGCGATAACAAATATTATCATCGGTAATACTACATATGGTTCAAAGCTAAAGATATATCCTACTATGTTGTTTAATATTTCCATAAATCATTCCTCTTCCTTTACAATATTAACCCCCTTATCTCTTCTATCTGATAGATATTAAACTTATTAGAAAGTTTTATAACCATCAAGCAGAAGGATAAAGGGGACTTATCTTCACATTATATTCTCTATTTATTGTAATCCTGTGCCCGGAAAAAGGTTCCTGAACCCTCTTGCTTTTCAAGCAGAACCGGGACAAGGGCTCCTGGCAGAACACTTTCTACTGGATCTGGCGCATCGGGTCCGCCAAGATCAGTCCTGAGCCAGCCTGGATCAAGTAAATTCATCAATACATCACTACCCTCCAGTTTTACCGCCATATCTTTTACATATTTATCTATAGCTGCTTTTGAAATAGCATAAGGGGTCAATTCGGGTTGGTCCTGGATACCTGAACTTAGATTAACTATCCTACCAAAACCACGTTCCCTCATTCGGGGAAGTATAACATCACAGATTTTGATAGGGGAGATAACATTCACATCAAACACCTTTCGATACTCCTCAATAGGAGCACTAAAGTCCTCTCTCCACTGTACTGAAATAGCAGCATTGTTGTATAATATATCAATCCCCCCTGTAAGCTCTTCGGCCTTTTCGGCCATCTTCATCGCTTCCTCAGGAAAAGCCAGATCTGCTGCCAGCTCCAGAACTTCTATTCCATGTTGGTCTAATTCCTCTTTTAAATCACTGGTATGCTCAGTATTACGGCTATGTAAAACAAGATTACAGCCCTTCTCAGCTAAACCATTAGCAATCTGCCGCCCAACTCCCCTACTTGCTCCAGTTACTAAAGCCCACTTTCCTTTAATTGATATCATAGTTACTTCCTCCTCATTTTTTTAAAAATGCTAAATTGCTTTTTCTCTACAACTCAGATAATAAACTAATACACTCTCCTCATACTGGAAAACATGTAAATGTAGTGCGCTGAAATATAATAAATCTAAGTTGTTTAAAGGATTTTAAGAATTCTCAGTAACCCTGTATTCCAAGGATATTTTCCTCATTTTCAATCCATTCCTGTACTTTAATCACTGTATATTCCTTTATAGAATTCCTTATATATATTTTCTCTATCCCACTATTTATAATCAATTTCTTACATAAGCTGCATGGTTCAGAATTGTCAATTAAAGTATCATCAACTGTACTCTTTCCGGCGAGATAAAGATCGGCCCCTAAGGTATCCTTCCTGCTGGCTGATAATAAAGCGTTTTGCTCGGCATGAACACTTGAGCAGAGCTCATATTTGGTACCACGGGGAACTTTTAGCTCTTCCCTTATACAACTGCCTTTTTCATTACAATTGGTACAACCCCTGGGGGAACCATTATAACCTGTACTTATTATTTCATCATTATTAACTATTACAGCACCATATTTCCTCCTCAAACAGGTACTTCTCTCCAGCACTGATTCAGCAATATCCAGATAATAATTCTTCTTATCAATTCTATCCATTATTAATCTCCTTTACATTTATCCAAGAGCTCACTGTCAGGGTCTACTTTTTGTTCATCCTTTAGGACCTAAACCCCCAATGAAACCAGAAACTCACTTCATTACTTGTCTATATATCCAGGGTATTTAATAATATTGATTGTTCTCTAGTATTATATTATATATCAGATAAGATTAATTTCAAATTTATTTCCCTGAAAAAGTGCTGATTTTGAAATGATTTTACAACGCTATATATAAATATTAAGTCAGATATCAACATACAATCGATAATCATCGAATGTCAAGTGTTTTTTTATTGACATAAAATTTTTCAGGATATAAGATAGTAAATGTCATGAAATTAACTGAAATAATAAATCCATATGAAAGTATAATTTTTATTATCTAAGGAGTTAAAAAAATGAAGAGATATAGACATACAGCACTTATAGTTCTGGCCTTTCTGATGATGGCTGCCTTTGGATTTATTACAAATATAAAAGGGGTAGTCCTACCATCTATAAGAGAATACTTCTCGGTCTCCTATGGCCAGTTAGGATTAATGTTATTTATTGCTTCCCTGGGTTTCACTATTGCCACCTTCCTTGGAGGACTGGCTGGTGATAAATATGGACAGAAAAAAGTATTAATGACTGGCTTTTTTATACTGGGAACTGCAATGGCCCTAATGCCGCTTGTTGAATCCTTTTACCTGTTTGTATTTATTATGTTTTTAAGCAATCTAGGGATGGGTACTATTGAAATCGGGGTTAACTCACTTGGAGCAAGAATTTTTCTAAAAAACACAGCAATTATGATGAACCTACTTCACCTTTTTTATGGTCTGGGAGCAACAGTTGGTCCCAAATATACCGGCTGGATGCTGGTAAATAACTTCAAATGGCAGAGTGCTTATTTTTATACAATTATACTACTAGCAGCCATCTTTATCTACCTGACTTTTTCTTCTTTCCCCGAAAAAGAGTCTACAGTTAATAATATCAAAATACCTTTCAGGGAGATGATCCGGGACAGTAAGATATGGCTGTTTGCAGCTGTACTCGGTTTTGCAGTAGTTCTGGAGATGGGGATTGGTAACTGGCTGGTAAATTTCCTACAGGAAGTACGACAGTTAAATGAAAATAGCAGTTCATTTTATCTCTCATTTTTCTTTATAACCTTCACTATCGGCAGATTAGTAGGGGGATACCTGGCAGAGAAACTTGG
Source organism: Halanaerobiales bacterium (assembly GCA_046546395.1). GTDB lineage: Bacteria > Bacillota > Halanaerobiia > Halanaerobiales > DTU029 > JBDNGI01. The sequence continues at coordinate 573 of JBKGXW010000138.1, read as the reverse complement.
CTATGTAAGGATAATTCTATATTTCGCAGTAATAAGTATCCTTCTTTTTATTTCTGGATTAGTGGTCAAAGATCATGGTATTATTTTATTCTCATTAATTGGTTTCTTTGCTTCCATTATGTATCCTACTATGATGGTTATCATTATGAAGGAATATAAAGAAAATACCAGCGGGGCTATGGGGTTTATTGTTACGACTGCCATTTTGATAAATATGATATTCAACTGGATAATAGGTAAAAGCACAGATATATTCGGTGTCTTCTATGGCTTTGCCAGTATAGCTATATATGCTGCTCTAATCATTGTTTTCCTGCTATTACTGAGAAGTAGACTTGAATATTTGAGAGAAAAACAGGAGGCTCCATGAGCAAAAAATCATATCGCAGATTGGAAAATTAATTAGTTATTGTTCTTCTGGATTTCTTCTTTACCAGAGAAACCAAAAGCAAAATAATTGGAATGATAAACTGAAAGGGGAAGGCATAATAAAAATAATTTTCCATAGACCATTGCGATAAATCAAAAAAGCTTTCATAAAGCCAGATAGAAAGAGCTATCATCAAAGCGACC
>JBKGXW010000137.1:0-4894 GCA_046546395.1 Halanaerobiales bacterium | reverse complement strand
TCAATTATATTATACAGGGAAAAATTAAGTTCAAAACTATTAACATTTATCTTGGTCATATCAATAACATTGTTTACCAGACGCAGCAAACGCATGCTGTTCTGTCTAATTATATTTAAATAGCGGTCATCCTGATATAAGTCATTTTTATGTAAAGAACGGGTCAATATCTGTAAGGCAGAAAACACTAGATTCAAAGGAGTCTTCAGTTCATGTGAGAGATTAGCAAAAAACTGCGTTTTGAGTAGGTTAAATTCAATTTCTTCTTTCTGCCGCAAAATTATTTCTTCCTGTCTTTTGATATCACTTATATCCTCAACATGTGTCAGTAGATACATATTTTCACCATCATTGCCTCTGATCAATACTACATTCAGGTTTGCCCAGACAAGATCACCATTTTTATGAAAATATCTCTTTTCATAATTAGCGGAATCCATCTTACCTCTGTAGATTTGATTAAATATCTCCTTCTCATTCTCTACATCATCAGGATGAGTAATATTATAAACACACATATTCCTCAACTCTTCTTTGCTGTATCCAAGTATTTTTACCATAGCATCATTAACTTTGTATTTATTTTCTTTCAGGTCGGTAATAATCATACCAATATTGGCTTCTTCAAAATTGATCCTGAAAAGTTTCTGACTCTCCAGAAGGTTTTCATTGCTAATACGTAATTTCTCAGTCATTTCCTCCATTTTTTTGTTATTAGACTTTAATTGCGCTTCCAATTGTTTTCTTTTACTTATATTTCGTATATTCATTATAATACCTGTAACTTCCCCATCTTCATAGATAAATTCCGAAATACCTTCAACCCAGATATATTCTCCATCTTTATTCTTCAGACGACAGTCAAGTCTACTTTCCCTTTTTTTCTTGTCCAGTATAAATAAATCAAGAATTTCAACATCTTTTTTATCTTCTGGATGAATATATTCATAGATTGACTTTCCAATTAGATCAACTGGTTTATAACCAAGGAATTTTTTTACTGAAGGGCTCAGATAACGTACTTTATACTCTGTATCTGTCTGACAGATAAAATCTGACATTGAGGAAGTTATTGTATTTAGTTTTTTCAGAACTTTTTTATATTTCTGATTATACTGTTGTCTGATAAGATTATTCCCCAGCAATGCCCCCACAATCGATAACAGATCAGATTCCTGTTCTCCAGGAGAAATGTTTTTTGATGATGAGGATAGTATTATAACACCATATGGACTTATATCTGTACTAATAGGAATAAGAGTAGCCGAAACAATATTGTCTTTTATTAAAAATTCCTTAAGTTTACCAGTCTCATCGGGCATATCTGCTACTGATGGAATTGCAATAACACGGCCGTCCTTAAATATATCTGATTTCCAGAGGAATTCAGCTCTATAAATACCCTTGCTGCCCGGGTAGATATTATTGATATCATCTTCTGCCCAGCGAAAAATCCTATGGAATCCTCTCAACTTTTTTGAGTAACGAAAAATATAGGCAGAGTCATATTCAAAGATTTGGCTTAATTCAGCCAGTGCTAAATTTATCTCGTGGTTAATTTTCTCCTTAGATTGAACAGTTAATCTTCTAGAAAGTTTGACAACATAATCAACCAGTTTGTGGTGCAATTGGTCCTTAACATTATACATAAGAAATCTCTCCCAACATAAAGTTATATTATGGTATTTTTAGATATAATTCTATATATTTATAAAAATACCTTCTAATTATTAGAATTTTTTTAAATTATTTATTATTATTTCAATTCTTGGGGCTTATATATGCTTATTCTGTACTTTTAACACATATAATCTAAAAAAATCCCAAAAAGAATTTGGAATTTTATAAGTATTTATTGAAATTTGATGTGCAGTCAAAATAAAACAAAAGAGATAATAGATAAAGAAAAAAAGTGAGAGAGATATAAAGATAAATTAAAGAAAGATAAATGGAGCGGGAAACGGGACTTGAACCCGCGGCCCTCACGTTGGGAACGTGATGCTCTACCACTGAGCTACTCCCGCTCAAAGCAAGTTTGAATTTTTAGTAGTTTTAATATCAGATATGCTTTCTAATAAATATTATATCACTGTCAATTATTTCTATCAAGAAATATTTTTCTAATCCATTTTTACATTACTTCCAATCTCCTTGATTAGTATTGGATCAGGATTAAGTGAGGAAAAGAGTTTTTTGTTTAACTGTTTTCTTGTATTTATCAGATGATCTGCCATTTTGTCAAGAGCAATGGTAGACAATACAGATTGTATATATCCTTCTATCAAGTTATCCAGACTGAGTCCAAGGATATTGAAATCTTTCCTATCCATTAGTTTAAGACGACTTACATCACTATCCCACCCGTTTTCCAATTTTATTGAAAGATTGGTCCCCAGCATATCCCACGACTCACAGGACTTATCCAGCTTACTGCTCAACGGTGATTTTGCCCGACGTGCATACATAGCTATAGGTTTAAAACCATCCTGTGTGCTTGCAATCATAAATCTCAGATCAGATACATATATCTCTCTTTTCTTATTGGGAACCGTCCCAACATGATAAAACTTACCCTCTGAACTCAATGTACTCCATTCGTAATTTCCCACCAGACTCTGAACAATAAAGTTTTTATAATGGTGTTCCAGTGACATGAATTCTTCCAGTTCCTGTTCATTAGTTATCGTGTATACACCCTGACCAGCATTACTATAAGGATTTTTTATAACTGCATGTCCCCCAAACCTGTTAACCCATAAGGGAATCTCTTTTAGATTAACATTCATTATAGTCTCCGGTGTGAAGATCTTCAAGCCATTATTCTTAATCTCCGAATTGAAAAGATCATATGCTTTTGAAGCAAGTAGTTTGTTTCTCCCACCGGCAAGACAGGCAATGATAGGATTATAAATTAAAGTTTTAGTTTTTACAGGTATCCGATTCCAGGGTTTCTGGGTCACATATCTATAGGCAGCACGTATCGGCAGCCAGTTACCACTACTATCCCTTACTTCCATTATACCATCTACAAACCTTACAGCAGGATCTTTATCCTCAGAAAAAGAGGATACCAGATATACGTTCTCACCTGTTAATTCTGCCAGAGTTGCTGCATATCCGGAAGTTTCCATATGATTTTTATCATAGATTACAGCCAGACTCCCTTCTGGTAATCTTTTTGAATTTACCAATGGTAAGAATGATTCTTCAATTAAACGCCTATAGCCTCCCATCTCCTGATGATCATTCAACAGCGGCATAGATTTTTGTCCAGAGGGACAGGAATTAGTCTCTATAACAATCATCCTCTTATTTCCCCGGGCAGTAGTAACATGGAAGAGATCAGTACCTGACCAGTAAATATACCTGGTTCTGTACTTAATCAATAACATCAGATAAGCAGAGTCAATCAAAGGATTAAGGTGGCAATACCTCTCAACAATCCGCTCTTTGCTCATATTCATAAAATAACTTACCAGAGTATGCGACTGGGCATTTATAACCTTTTCATAATAATGTTTGTTAACATCAAATAAATCAGGCCGAATTGTCTGTGCTGCCTGTGAATATTTTATCTGCATTATGAATATCATTCCTTTCTAATCTCGAATTCCTTCCACTCTTTATATCTATCTAGATCAGCATGTATTTGTTTCACTACAAAAGCCAGTACTGCAGCATCATCCATATAACCTGCACCTAATATAAAATCGGGTATTAGATCTACAATAGCTACAAAGTATAGTAGAGCACCTGCTATCATCATCAATGAACCGGAAGGAACTTCTCTGTAATTTCCTCTAATCCAGTCATTAAGAGCACCCAGCAGTAATTTTAAATCACCGACAACTTTTTCAAAAGGCCCCCCATCTTGCTCAATCTTATTCAATTTATCCTTTGTTTTCTTTATTAATTTTTTTGCCTTTTCTTTATTATCAATATATTCCCTTGCACGAGTTTTATACTTTTTAAAATCCCTATCGTTAAATTTATTATTTTCTTCAGGATTTTGCATATAATCACCCCTCACTACTTATACATAACTCATTAATAAAATACAGCATACTGGGTATATAATTAATCCTGTAAATTTATATTATATTAAAATTTTGTATATATCTTATTCCTCGGTAATAAAACTGCTTACATTCTGGTAAGTTCTTGCACTATATCCCATATCACTCAGGGCCCGCCAGGACCAGTTGAAGTACTTTGCCTTCCATTCGCTCCCCATTATATTTGTTTCAATTGTAGTTATACCATATTCATTTTCATCAACAAAAAACATCATATGGCCATTTTTGACCAGTATATCCATCAGAGACAACTGACTATATTTTGTTTTTTTTACAAGTTCATTATTATAATAAAAATACCATGAGGGTTTTCGCGAATCCAATCTCAGGACTGTTGATATAAGCCCTGAGCAATCCAGACCTGAAGTGCCAGGTGCGTAATATGAAGTAACACCAACATTACCAGCAATATTTCCCCGACTAATTGCATCAAGATAATTATCCCAGTCCTGATTTGCGCTTTTAGTGGATAGAGAATCATAACCTCCCCAGCAGTATGGTATTCCTCTCATCTCCTGCTTCTGATCCAGGCGCTGTAGATAATAGGGGATTTCCACATTATTCAGTTTAACACCATTATTTGTGGGGTCATAGGTCCATATCAGGTTAATTAACTCGAGAGCCTCTTTATATAATGCTCTCCTGCTTGCAATATCCTTTACTTCAGTGCTTCCAGCTTGCACACCCTCTGCTCCAGTGTTATCTGCTTGCGCACCCTCGTCTTCAGTATTTTCTGCTTGTGCACTCTCGTCTTCAGTGCTTCCTGCTTGTGCACTCTCGTCTTCAGTGCTTCCTGCTATCATACTCACAGTCCCATT
>JBKGXW010000136.1:0-4929 GCA_046546395.1 Halanaerobiales bacterium | reverse complement strand
TTGAAAGAAATGATCTTGATTATGAAGTCAATGAAGGTGATGGTGCTTTTTACGGGCCTAAAATTGATTTCCATTTAGAAGATTCACTCGGTAGAACCTGGCAGTGTGGCACTATTCAACTAGATTTCCAGATGCCTGAAAGATTTGATCTAACATATGTGGGAAAAGATGGTGATGATCATCGTCCTGTTATGATTCATAGAGCTATTTATGGAAGTCTGGAAAGATTTATGGGTATTCTAATAGAACATTATGCTGGTAAATTCCCTACCTGGCTTGCTCCTGTACAGTCAATAATTATCCCTATATCTGATGATCAAAATGATTATGCATATAAAACCAAGCAGCAGTTAGAAGAAGTAGGCATTAGAGTTGAAGTGGATGACAGTAATGAAAAGCTTGGTTACAAGATACGTCAGGCTCAATTAGAGCAGATACCATATATGCTGATAGTTGGCAGCAACGAAGTTGAGGATAATACTGTCTCGGTGAGAGACAGGAAGGAAGGAGACCTGGGCGCAATCGCTGTCGATCAGTTTAAGGAGAAAATATTACAGGAAATAGAAAATAAGCTGTAAAATTGTTAAACAGGCTAGTTTTATAATTAAGTCAGAGAAATATGGCGGGTTGTTTCAAAGGATATGCAAATATTAAGTAAAAAAAACATTGACAGTCAAACAGATATTATGTTATACTAATATCCGACAGAAAACAAAGTAGGAACAACCCGTTTCTCACCAGTGATTGGATAATCCTGGTTAATACTGTATGTATGAACAGGTCTGTATATAATGATTTAGTCTCTGTGGGAATACTTCCTTCGGGTGAATCAGTCTTAATTCAGACGATATCATATGTATCGTAACGGGTGGTTTTTATCACTCGTTTTTTTCTTGTCTGAAAAATGACTTTGAAAATATAACTTTGAGATATAATTATTTTTCTCATTAAAGGATATAACTTTTATCATTTATGAATTTATATTTTTAACAGATCTTTTTTCGCAAATGCATCTGTCAGTAAAATACTGTCGGTGATTTGCCCAAAACTATAGGAGGTGTAAATACGATCAATAACGATTTAAGAATTAATGATCGAATTAGAGCAAGAGAGGTAAGATTAATTTCATCTGATGGTGAACAGGTAGGGATTGTACCACTCTCGGAGGCATTGAGGACTTCGGAAGAGAAAGGGCTGGATCTGGTTGAAGTGGCCCCGCAGGCTAAACCGCCTGTATGTAAAATACTTGATTATGGGAAGTATAAGTATGAACAGGCAAAAAAGGCCAAGAAAGCCAAGAAGAATCAGAATGTAATGAATGTCAAAGAGGTTCAGATGGGAGTTAAAATTGATGACCATGATTTCAATGTTAAATTGAAGATGGCGCGCAGATTTTTGAATGATAAGGATAAGGTAAAAGTCCGGTTAAAGTTCAGGGGTCGCGAAATGATGCATAAAGAATTGGGTTATGCATTGATGGATAGATTAATTGAAGGAACTGAGGACATTGGCAAGGTAGAAAGTAAGCCTCGTATGGAAGGCCGCAATATGTTTATGTTCCTTACTCCTAAAATGGATGAGCAGTAAAAAATTATCTATATCCATAGTAAGATTAGCCCATGACTATAATAAATATAGTAAATAGGAGGGAAAATAATGCCTAAAATTAAAACCCATAAAGGTATTTTAAAGAGGGTAAAAAAGACTGCTAATGGTAAACTTAAAAGAAGTAAAGCCTTTCATAGTCATATAATGACCAAAAAATCTGGAGGAAAAAAGAGAGACCTTCGCCAGGCTGACCTGATCGATAAGACATATGAAAAGAGATATAAGCAACTGTTACCTTATAATTAAAGTTTAGGTAAAAAAATAGCCAGGAAATTGTGAATAATAATTTATATTCCATTTGATGCTAAAAAATTGAATATATGTGAAAGGAGAATTTATTATGTCGCGTGTAAAAAGAGGAGTTAAGGCACGTAGAAGAAGAAAAAAAATATTAAAAATGGCCAAAGGATACTTTGGTGCAAAAAGTAAATTATACCGTCCTGCAAATCAGGCAGTAATGAAATCACTGCATTTTGCATATAGAGATCGTAGAACAAAGAAACGTGATTTCAGGAGGTTGTGGATTACCCGTATCAATGCTGCTGCACGTAAGGATGGTCTATCCTATAGCCGTTTTATCAATGGGCTTAAGCAGGCAGATATTGATATAGATAGAAAAATGCTTGCTGATATGGCTGTTAGAGATGAAAATAGTTTCAGCGAATTAGTGGGTATTGCTAAAGAAGCATTAAATGCATAGTAAGATATACTAAGATATTGCATATGTGATAATAATTTATAATAAACCCGTGATGTTAATTAAATGTCGCGGGTTTTTACATGTCGTAATTGATATCAGTTGCTATATAATATACCTTACTGTATAATTATTGTAATGAGAAGTATCTAATAGATGATTGTCAATTTAGAAAAGGATGATTGTAGATATGACTGAAATAATCAGTAGTGAGCAGAACAGCAGGTTGAAGATACTCAGAAAACTTTATAACAAGAAGAAGAGAAGACAGAAAGGGAAGTTTGTCCTGGAGGGTTATCGCATTATCGAAGAGGCTCTGAATGTAGAGGCTGACTTTGATTATATATTTATGTCTCCTGATTTTTATAATAGTAGTGAGGGAAAAAACATTGAAAGTTGTTTTTTAAAAAACAATAGTAAGAATAATCTGCTTGTAGTTGATGAGAAGTTATTATTTAGTATAGCTGATACAGAATCACCACAGGGTATAATTGCTGTGGTAAATGAAGCAGATTATGAAATGAGGGATATCTTATTGGAAAAAGAGGATGTCAATAGTTTGCTTCTTCTCGATAGAATACAGGATCCGGGGAATATGGGGACTATCATCAGGACAGCTGTTGCAGCAGGTATCGATGGAATTATTGTACTGAAGGGTAGTGTAGATATCTACAATTTGAAAGTATTAAGGGCCACAATGGGGGCTATCTTCAGCATACCACTTATCAAGGATGTAGAACTCGATGACTTCTTTGAGCTTGTTGATAATGCTGATAAGGATTACAGGATAATTTCTGCTGACCTCTCAGGAGAACTGTATTATCACCAATTTGATTATGATTTTCCATTTATAATTGCTATTGGAAATGAGGGGAATGGTTTACGGAAAGAAATAATAGAAAAATCTGATTATCTGATAAAAATACCTATTAGTGATAATATAGATTCACTAAATGCTGCTATAGCAACTGGTATCATAGTTTATAAGGCCCTTGAAAATAAATGGGATTAAATAAACTAGTTAGTTTGATATTTTCAGAAAAATTTAGGTCAATTTCGCTTTAATCCTTGTCAACTCTTGAATGGTGTGGTATAATTTAGTATATAAGATACCTCATAAGCTTATAAGACAAAAAATTATTCTCTTGGAAGGATGTGGTCCTCTTGGGTTTGACCGCAGTATTTTTCTGGAGGCTTTTTGAGGAAACTGGCTCTATTAGTGCTTATCTAGCTTACAAACAGTTATTCCTATTAATGACGGCTAAACAAACAAGAAAAAAATATATATAAAGGCAATGAAGGAGAAAGTAGTTATCGGTTAACTTCTACAGGGAATGGTTGTCATCGACTGCGAGCAACCAGAGGGGTCTGATAATGAAGTTCACTCTGAAGCTGTGGACTGAAAGTACAGTAGGTCTAACCGGGATGTAATATCTCGTTATTCAAAAATGAGTTGATCTATTATTTAAATTTATATTTATGTAATAGGTAAAACAGGGTGGTAACGCGTGAATCTCTCGTCCCTTGAGGACCGGGAGATTTTTTATTTATCGATATTTTTATATTACATTTTAAATTACATACGGAGGTGTAAGGATTGGATTTAAAAGAGCAATTAAAGAACATTGAGAGGGAAGCCGAAAAAATATTTGAAGATGTTAATTCACTTGAATCACTGGAAGAGCTACGTATTAAGTATCTGGGAAAAAAGGGAAAGATTACTGACGTACTGAAACAGATGGGTAAAATATCTGCTGAAGAGAGGCCAATTATTGGTCAGGTTGCAAATCAACTGAAATCAAGGCTTAATAACCTGATAGTGGATAGAAAAACCGAACTGGAGAAGGTAATTAAGGCTCAGAAGCTTCAGGAAGAGACTATTGATGTAACACTCCCCGGCAATCGATCAAAGATTGGGCACAGACATCCTTTGACTACTATTACTGAGCAGGTCAAGGATATTTTCATTGGCATGGGTTTTACTATTGAAGAGGGTCCAGACGTTGAGAATCAATACAACAATTTTGAAGCCCTGAACATGCCCAAATATCATCCTGCCAGGGATATGCAGGATACTTTTTATATTGATGATAATTATGTACTTCGGACACATACATCACCTGTACAGGTCAGGACAATGGCTAAGGAAAAACCGCCTATCAGGGTTGTTGCACCAGGCAGAGTCTATCGTTCTGATGAACTGGATGCATCACATTCACCTGTTTTTCATCAGATAGAGGGACTTGTTGTTGATCACAATATTTCTTTTTCAGACTTGAAAGGGACAATCAATACATTTGTGAAAACTGTTTTTGGTGAAAATACAGAAACTCGCTTTCGTCCCAGTTATTTTCCATTCACCGAACCAAGTGCAGAGGTGGATATCTCCTGTGTCATCTGTGAAGGAGAGGGTTGTAGATTGTGTTCAAATACTGGCTGGCTGGAAATAATGGGCTGTGGTATGGTACATCCGAATGTACTGGAAATGGCCGGTATAGATACAAAGGAATACAGTGGTTTTGCCTTTGGTATGGGCCTTGATAGGATAACAATGTTGAAGTACGGTATTCACGATATACGTCTGCTGTTTGAAAATGACAGGAGATTTTTACATCAATTCTAAG
>JBKGXW010000135.1:0-4953 GCA_046546395.1 Halanaerobiales bacterium | reverse complement strand
GGGGATAATTCTCCGGACTATTGTTTTCTGGAAAACACCATGGTTTCTGGAGGATGTCATAGCTCTACTTACATCATAATAATAATCATTACTTTTAGCAGGAATTTTGATTTCTTTCTCGAATAGTATATAAAGAACTGGAAAAATATAAATTTTGAAAGGAGTTGAAATATGGATTTTACAATTGTAATTGGTGGAGAAGCAGGACAGGGTTTACAGACGGTAGACTATATTCTGGGGAAAACACTCTTCAGAATGGGATATAATGTTTATACAAGCAAGAACATTATGTCCCGTATCAGGGGTGGACACAATTTCATTACGACCAGAATTGGCACTGAACCTGTGAAGGCTATAACTGAAGATATTGATATTTTGATTGCCCTCAATGAAGAAACAGTGGAAATACATAAGGACAGAGTTGTTGATGGTGGCCTGATTTTCTATGATGGTGATAAAGATGTCAGCGGCAAGAAACTTATTAATCTGAATGCTGGAGAAATAGCAAAAGAGATTAATCCTAAAGGGGTTAATACCGTTTTTATTGGTGCCGTATTGAAGGCGATGTCGCTTGATACAGATGCTGCTGAAAAGGTAGTGGGTGAGTATTTTGAAGATGATGGTATTGTGGAGGATAATATTGAACTTTTGAGTGAAGGTTTCAATAGTATTGATTCAATGCTAGAACTTGAAGAAAGCAGTGGTCCGGGAGACCAGATTTATCTGGATGGTAATAATGCATTAGCCATGGGAGCGGCTGCAGCAGGTGTCCAATTCTATGCTGCATATCCAATGTCGCCATCAACCAGTATTATGAACTACCTGGCTGGAAAGCAGGAGGAACTGGGTCTGGTAGTTGAACAGGCTGAAGATGAGATTGCAGCTATTAATATGGCGCTGGGGGGTTCTTACAGTGGTATCAGATCAATGACCGGAACATCTGGTGGAGGTCTGGCTCTGATGAATGAAACAATCGGGCTGGCCGGTATTGTCGAGATTCCTGTTGTAATTGCTGATGTTCAAAGGCCTGGCCCGGCAACTGGATTGCCTACAAGAACTGGTCAGGGAGACCTTCTTTTTGCAATTAATTCTGCTCAGGATGATTTCCCACTGATAGTTCTGGGACCGCGGAACCATGAGGATGCCTTCAGACAGGCTTTCAGGGCTTTCAATCTGGCAGATAAGTATCAGCTTCCGGTGATTCTGTTGAGTAATCAATACCTGGCAGATTCAGCAAAAAACGTGGAAGCCTTTGATTTCGATTCTCTCGCAATAGATTACGGATTGATTTCAGATGACGAAGCTAAGAATATAGATGACTATAAAAGATATAAATTTACCGATAGTGGTATATCGCCAAGGGCCTATCCCGGTCAGATACCCGGAGAGGTTCTGGTTATAGACAGTGATGAACATGATGAATATGGCCATATTATTGAAGATGCAGAGACCAGGAATGTTATGGTTGAAAAAAGGGCGAGGAAGATAGAGAAATATGTTGAGGAAGATCTTGAAGAACCTGTTTATCAGGGCGAGGAGGATGTTGAATTTGTATTGCTGGGCTGGGGCTCTACATATGGTGCTCTGGATGAAGCCCGGAAGATGTTGGAGGATGAGGGTATCAGTGTAGGACTGCTGTCCTTCAGTGACCTCTGGCCGCTGCCTGTTAAAAAGTTAAATGAAATGGCAGAAAAGGGTGTAAAGTTTGTTGATGTAGAGTCCAATTCTACTGCCCAGTTTGCCCGGTTAATACGGAGCGAAACAGGAATTAAAACTGCCAGTAATATATTGAAATATGATGGAAGACCATTTACTGGAATAGAAATAGCCAGAAGATTTAAGGAAGAGGTGATGGACTAATGACTCTACTGGAACAATATGAAGCAGAAAGAGAGACTGCCTGGTGTCCAGGATGTGGGAACTTTCCTCTGCGTAAAGCCCTGGCTAATGCTCTGGCAGATCTGGGAATAGAACCAGAGCAGGTTGTTATGTTTACCGGGATTGGTCAGGCAGCGAAGACACCTCACTATATCAGGTTAAATGGTTTCAATGGTTTACATGGACGTGCACTCCCACCTTCAATTGGTATGAGGGTTGCAAATCCGCAAATGAGAGTAATTGTTGAATCAGGTGATGGTGATACATATGGTGAAGGAGGAAATCATATCCTTCATAATATAAGGCGTAATATTAATATTGCCCATCTTGTTCATGACAATCAGATATATGGTCTTACCAAGGGTCAGGCATCACCGACAACCGGGTATGATATTAATACAACAGTACAGCCAAAGGGTATTAATGCAGAACCATTTAATCCCATCAGATTTGCTGTTGGTATGAAAGCCAGTTTTGTGGCAAGGGCTTTTGTTGGTGAAGGTGACCATCTTCAGGAGATGATTAAAGCAGCTATCAATCATAAGGGGTATGCCCTGATTGATATCCTGCAGCCCTGTGTCAGTTTTAATCCTGTTAATACCTATCAATGGTACAAGGAAAGGGTTTATAAACTGGGTGATGACTATGATCCTGAAGACTATAGTGCAGCTATAGAGAAAGCTGATGAGTGGGGAGATGATATACCGATAGGCATTTTCTATCGAGAAGAAAAAGCTACCTTCAGGGAAAGGATTTCACACCTGGACGAAGATAAGAAACTTGTCGGCAAAAAAGTTAATCCTGCTAAATTGAGTTTTCTGATGGACGAATATAGGTGATTAGATAAAGGATGACGGGTATTACTTTAATTAGAAAGAATTGAAGAACGATAAAAAACATGGATAGATTTCGCACAACTAAATACAATCTACACAATTAAATACGACCAGATATACTATAGGCGAAATATTTAAATTGAAAAGGCTGTTTTCTCTTCCAGAGAAGATAGCCTTTTTAGATGCCAATAATTAACAGGTCTTCTTTTCCTTGCATATTGTCTGCCTATATTATAAAATTGATTATGTTGTATTACCTGGATTGTTCTATTTCTTATATTATTAATTTAATGTGTGGAGATAGATTAAAAATACAGGTTTTTCTGTGTATTATAGAAATTGCAGACAAAACAATAGGGGGTGTCAATATGAAGAGGTTTATTATAACAGGAATATTGATTGGAATCTTAATAATTTATGGTGGATATAATCTAATATCTGGAATAGATAGTCGCAATGATATAAGTAACACTGATATAGGATCAAATGAAGTAAGAAGGACTGATAATTCAAATAAGAATATTGAACTTAATACTGAAGAGTTTAGTAAGGATAATAATGATACCTCCAGTGATGATAGAACAGATGAAATGGTAAGTAACACTCTTCGGTCAGAAGATAAAGTAGAACCTACAAATACAGAGGAAGTTATAGATGAAGAAGAAATTATAGGTCCAGAAGAATCTGTGGGGACTCCAGTAAAAAAGGTCTCTCTGGTGGAGGAAATACTTGTTCACCGGGTTAATCGCGGTGAAAACCTCTGGAAAATTGCTGATAGATATGATGTTGATATAGATACTTTAATTGGTGCAAATGATATTGCCAATATGAATACAATTCAGATCGGTGATGAAATAAGAATATTACCTGTTAAGGGAATACTATATAAAATCAATCCCGGTGAGAGCTTATGGACGATATCCAGGAAGTTTGATATTACTATTAATTCAATCGTTGAAGCCAATGCGATTCTCAATCCAGATCTGGTTAAGCCAGGTGCCTTGCTCATCTTGCCCGGGGTAAAACCCGAGTTTGGTTATAGAGATAGGCTGAGCAAAAGATTTATTAAACCGGTTGATGCCCGGATATCTTCCTATTTTGGACCAAGATGGGGTAGAGAGCATGAAGGTATCGATTATGCAGTTAATGTGGGCACCAGGGTAAAGGCTGCCAGGTCAGGTAAGGTTATATATAGTGACTGGTCAGCTGGATATGGCTATACAGTAGTCATTGAACATCAAAAGGGTGTCAGGACACTGTATGCACACAATTCAAAGCTGTTGGTTCGTGGAGGACAATGGGTGGAAAGAGGACAGGTTATCAGCCTTTCCGGGAATACAGGACGTTCTACTGGACCGCATTTACACTTTGAAATTCAGATTAATGGTAATCCGGTAAACCCCTTAAATTATCTTCGCTAATCACCTCAAGATAAAGGGATATTACAATCCGGTGAACATTTTTAAGTCACTTATAATTTGTATTTGTATTTATACGCGATTTTATATCTAGCATAAATTATATTAAAGATGAATACCATGTTATGGCGCCTTCGGGCGTCTTATTTTTATGTAAAGTAGATAATAGTTACTATTAGTGATTATTTTTTAGAAAACATAAAGGATATCTTTAATTAATGGAGAATATAATATATAACGAAAATAGTCGAAAAAGCAAGAAAAGGGGAAAATAGTAGGAAATTAAAAATTATAATAGTGAAAAATCAAAAAAATTAGGAGGAGAACTTGATGGGTAAGATTAGTTTAAAGTATATAAAAAGTATTAAAGCAAAAATGGCAATTATATTTGGAATACTGGTAGTCATAATTATTGTGGGAATTTCCTTTTTTGTAGATATAAAATCACGGGGAATTCTGGAGAAAACTATATTTATAGCTGCCCAGGAGGATGCAGTACATAGTGCTGAGCAGATTGATGAGTGGTTGAATAAGCAGATTTCAACAATGGAGATCATGACTCAGTCAGAAGATGTACAGAGTGGAAACTGGAGTAAACAAGAGGATTTTTTACGGCAATATGCTGGTGAGACAAAGGATATAAAAGGTTTATTTGTAGCAAACCTTAATGGTCGTTATAGAATTACCCACGGTGAAGATGGTAATATAAGCGATAGAAATTATTTCCAACAGGTTTTAGATACCGGGAAACCTGCTATTTCTGAGGTTTTGATAAGTAAAGCCTCTAATGAATATATAGTGGTTATAGCACACCCTATTTT
>JBKGXW010000134.1:0-4996 GCA_046546395.1 Halanaerobiales bacterium | reverse complement strand
ATATTACTAATACCCGTTTGGGTAGTTGTGATATACATTAGTCTATTTGAAAAGGGAAGGAGAAAAGATTAAATGGAAATCAATTTAACGCTTGATGAAATTAAGGTATTGAGAGACGCTCTGGAAGAATGGAAAGTTAAAGGGGAAAAGGGAGAAATGATGATGGACTTAATGTCCGCTGTCATTGGTGGTATGGCTGAAGATGATAATGAGGATTTGGATAACAAACTTGAACAGGACAGGCAGCAGAGAAGGGCAGAATTTGAGAACAAAAAACAAAGGCGTATTGAAATAGCTGAAGAAATAGACGAAAAACTTATTATTATGCGACGGAAGGTAAGAAGTAGTCTGGGTGATGAAGGTTCAGTATTATCACGTTCTGCGACGATAGATGAACTCTGTGATTGATAACTTACATAATATCCCCTGTCTTATGAGGCAGGGGAGAAAGGAGTTGGAATATGAAAGAAATAAGAGGTAATTATACCTGTCCTGAGTGTGGCAGCTTGCTCAGAACTAAAACTGTCAATGAAGATACTGACGCTGACGGAAATAGAGGCAGGAAAGTAATATATGTATTTTGCAGTAATGATGATTGTGACTTTGAGAAGGCTATATAATGGCTAATACCTGTGATAGCTGCGGTACTACATATATAGATCAGACTTCAAAGTATTGCTGTAAATGTCGGAGTGATATGATAGTGCCGCAGTGTGATTACTTTAGATACAATACTGATGATTTTATCTATCCTGTGCCGTGGTGTGATAAATATGAGGCCAGGGCGTTGGGTAAGAGCGGTTTGAAATGCAGGACTTGTAGTGAGAACAGGAAGTGAAACAAATCGGTGGTTATGTATTATTTCAGGAGGGAGAATCACTATGCAAAAGTATAAAAGCCGAGAATACTGTAGAGACATTGAGTGTCCTACTCAAAAGATTTTAGAGGAAGCTGATAGAGTCGGTAATAGAGACAGTGTAAGATTATATTTAAAAAACTGTAAACGTTGTAAAGCTTATCAATTTCATCAATGGTTACAAGAAAAAGGATACGATATAACTAAAAACTAAACTAACACAATATCGGCAAAATGTTTCACGTATGGAGGTGTGATGATGGAAGAAATGATATTGATACCTAGATTATTTCTCTGGATATATTTCATTTTTGGTGGATTAGTATTCTTATGCTTGTATTTCTTTGTATCTGATCTGTTGAAGCCTAAAGTATATGATGTACCAGGTTGGCTATTGGTTAAGGTTATGAAAAAGGAGGAAGATTAAATGCCTTATTGGAGCGGTATAGTATTAGCTTTTATGTTGGGTGGTATCTTTGGAGTAGCTTTAATGTGTTTAGTTGTAGCTAGCGGACGTGCTGATGAACAGACGGAAAGGAGACAAAATGGAAAATAAAGATAATATTAAAGGTTTAATATTTGATACAGCCTGGGAATTCGCTGAAAGGATAGAGGAAAAGAAAGAAGAACACGGATATATGTATTATCCTGTTTCTAAGGTTGATGATGGGGTTTGGTTTGGTAATGTTTCCCTAATGGTTAAGATACAACCTTGCGTTACTTATGATGGTTTTGGTGGTGATTTCACAGTATTTGAAAACTATTTCAAATTCCTAAAAAATGAGAATAAAAAATGGTCTCCAGATATTGAAAAATTAATTGATGATTTTAAACCTGAGAATGTAGAGGGTAATGAAATAGAGTTTACTGATGTAATTGTTCCTTTAGACCGGAGCATTCCTGATACTGCAAGGGTATATAAACATTCAGAAGGGTTAAGCCTTATTGATAATTCTTTAGACCATCTAACTTACAATATGAGTGGAAATTTATCCTTCATATCGAAAGGATTAGGCAGCAATGAAAACGCTTTATTGGGTTTATTACCAGGAGAGGGGACGATTAAAGATAGGTGTGTTGTTATATGTATGTCTTTGAATACCGAGCCAGATGAAATTGAAGTTATCTTAAAAAAGCTTAAAACTGATATAGAGAATATATACAAAGGGTGAGTATATGTCAGGGTACATAGGTCTATACAGAAGTTTACAAAAACATTGGTTATGGAAAAGTGAAAAACCTTTCGACAAAAGATCGGCCTGGATTGACATATTATTATTAGTTAATCATAAGCCAGGAAAGATATATTTTAATAATGAAATTGTACCCGTTGACCGTGGAGAACATATCACATCAGAAGTAAAATTAGCTGAAAGATGGGGCTGGTCCAGAACAAAAGTTAGAAATTTCCTTAATTTATTAGAACAGGACGATATGATAGAAAATATAAAAGAGAACAACAAAAGAACAAGGCTTAGGGTGCTAAACTACGGGGATTATCAAGACTTGAAAAACTGCAAAAAAACAGGAGGAGAACAGGGGAAGAACAACAGAAAGACAGGAGGAGAACAGGGGGAGAACACAAACAAGAATGATAATAATGATAATAATGTAAAGAATGATAATAATATAAATACTTCTTGTTCCGATTCTGAGAATCAGAACCCTCTGGCTGAGGTTGAAGAAATTGAAATTAAATTTGATGAAAATTCAATGCCATTTAAAGCGGCTAAATATTTAAGAAAATTAATCCTTGAAAATAATCCTAGACAACCTGTGCCGGATAACACTCTTGAAAAATTACAGGATTGGGCTTTGGAATTGGACCGTCTGAATAGATTAGGTCCTCCAGGTGGAAGTAAAGGTTATAGTTGGAATGAGATAGGCGACATAATGATCTGGTGTCAACAGGACGAATTCTGGAAAAATAATATATTATCTGCAAGTAAATTCAGAAAGCAGATAACTAAGCTTGAAAATAAAATGAAAACTGATAACAGTAAGCAATCTGGTAATAGCAAGAGAGAAAAACAAAATCAAGCTATCAGAAATTTATATGAAAAATATAGACAGGAGGAAGAAGGGGAATGAAAAAAACAGAGTTAACAAAATTATTCAAATATCTTCACTCATATTATCAGAAGAAGTTCGAAATACCTACTGAAACAGCTGACCTGGATCTAATGATTAATACCTGGCATGACTTCTTGAAAGATTATCAGTACAGAGAAGTCGAAATTGTCGTCAGGAAACTTATAACTTTCAAAAAGTGGCCGCCAGTTCCCGGAGAAATAGCACAGGAGATAGAGAAAATAAAAGCCCCTGAATCAGCCAGAATGACACCTGGAGAGGCTTGGGAAAAAGTAATAAGGGCTATACAGATACACGGGGTATTGTACGGTACAGAGAACGCGCAAAAGTATCTAAATAACATTAACCCACGGATAATGAGGGCAGTCAATAATGTCGGTGGGCTTATGACTATTGGGAGATCAGAAGAAAATAACAGCTATCTTGCTGACAGGTTTTGCCGTGAGTATAAAGAAATCTCTGCTGAGACGAATGAGTATGAGAGATTGCCTCAGAGCATAAGGCAGGACACACAAAAGTTAGCTGATTATTATAGAAATCCACAAATAGAAGGAGGGAAAAATTAATGCCTGCAAGAATTGATTTGCCGGACGCTGAGATAGCCAAGTTAAGAGATAGCGAAGGACTTACTTATGTCGAGATTAAGGACAGGCTCAATCTGGATTGTAGCACTGATACAGTGGCCCGTCATTATCATCAATGGAAAGAAGAACATGACACTGTTGTTGATGAAATAGTGGAAGGTGTCAAAGGAGTATCAGAAGAAATTGAGGAAGCCGCCGGGGAAATATCAGATGAAATAGGGGACAGAGTACAGGAATTTAAAACTGATACTAAAAATTGGTGGGAAAGATTCAAAGAATGGTTGTTTAGCTGGGGAGGGTAATGCTGGTTATCCCCGGGGTAATTCCCGGGGGAATAACTTATAATGGAGTGATACTATGCCAAATCATAACAGAAGGTTCGATATAACCGCTGAAATGGTGGCTGAATTATATGAGAAACACAAAAATAAATCAATAGTTGCAGATATATTAGATTGCAGCACTACTCTTGTTACTTATAGATTAAGAGAAGCAGGAGTGAAAACAGTTGATAATCACGATAGACATAGAAGAAAAATTAAAAGACTGAGAAAAAAGCAAAAGGAAAAGAAGTTGTTTAAAGAAAAGAAGGAACAGGCTCATTATATCTGCACTGAATTAGCTGATTCGCTTGCTGAATTGATACTGGAGGTTAAAGGGCAGATGAATAAAGGCGGTTATAAGAAGAATTATGACGGTGGGAAATGGGGGAATTGATGAAATGGAGCGATTTAAGATTACTATTCCAGGAGAAATGCCGGGATTAAATAAAATAACTAAAGCAGCCAAGGATCATTATCATGCTTATAATAACATGAAAAGAGAAAATACTGAACTGGTTATGCTGATAGCAAATAAACTACCTAAAATGAAAAGCGTTAAACTAAACATTACCTGGTATTGTAAGAATAAAAGGAGAGATCCGGACAATATTGCAGCAGCTAAGAAATTTATTCTTGATGGATTAGTTGAAGCTGGTGTATTGAAAAATGATGGTTGGAGTGAGGTTAAAGGCTGGGAGGAAAGCTGGGAAGTAGATAAAGATAATCCTCGGGTTGAGGTTACTCTTGAAGGAGAATTAGCGAAAGAGAAAATGAAACTGATGTAACTCAGGTCGGCGGGACTATTGCACACGGAGGTGATTAGTTGCTTATAAGAAGTAGAATGGATCTGGAAGGTAATATCATAGAAGAAAATAAGATTAAGACTTCTATTGAAAGGATAAAACATTTTGAACCAGAGGAAGGTTATCATGTAGCTTATTCAGGTGGTAAAGATAGCGATGTAATATTACACCTGGTTAAGCAGGCAGGAGTAAAATTTGATGCTCATTATCAATTAACTACTGTGGATCCTCCAGAATTAGTTAATTATATCAGGGATAAACATCCAGAGGTAGAAATAGAAATCCCAGAAGAAACTATGTGGGAATTGATACCCAGAAAAGTAATGCCTCCAACAAGGC
>JBKGXW010000133.1:0-5078 GCA_046546395.1 Halanaerobiales bacterium | reverse complement strand
TATTTCCAGATTGCGGTACTTCTAAAAGATGTTGATTATAGTCCTGAATTATAATAAAATTATAATAAATCGAATATAAAATTTGTATGAATTGTATAGGGGATGTTCAAGAATGTCAGTAGTAAATCTAAATAAAATAACTAAATACTATGGAATAACTGAAGTGCTAAACGACTTTTCACTTTTTGTAAATGAAGGTGAACGTATTGGTTTAATTGGACCAAATGGCTCGGGGAAGACAACAGTGTTTAAGATCATTGCAGGTATGGAGCCTTTTGTGAAAGGATCCCTTTCGATAAAAAGAGGAGCGGAGATTGGTTACCTCAGTCAGATGCCAGACTTGACTCAGGGTCTGTCCCTTTTTGCAGAATTGCAGACTATCTATGAGGAGCTCATTCAAATTGAAAAACGGCTGCGTGAACTTGAGAAAGTTATAGCACAGAAGAGTAATGAGAGAGCCCTTGAAAGTAATTCAGACAATATCTCACATTATAATTTTGAAGAACTAATGGAAGAGTATAGTAATCTTCAGCATGATTATGAGATTAAAGGTGGTTATCAATATGAGAGCAAGATACGACAGATCGCCTATGGAATGGGGTTTGAGGAGCAGGAATTAATCAACAAACAGGTTGAGAATCTCAGTGGTGGTGAAAAAACTAGACTGGGACTTGTTAAACTTCTTCTTTCTGAACCGGATATTCTCCTGCTGGATGAGCCCACAAATCATCTTGACCTACCTTCTATCCAGTGGCTAGAGGATTATTTACGTGATTATAAAGGAACAGTAATTATTATTTCTCATGACCGTTATTTCCTGGACCAGGTGATTGACAGGATTGTTGAGATTAAAAATGGGAAAGATGAAATCTATCATGGTAATTATTCATATTATCTGGAAGAGCGAAAAAGACGTTATGAACAGCTAAAACAGGCCTATGAAAATCAACAAAAAAAGATCCAACAGATGGAAGAGGCCATTAAAAGGCTGCATCAATGGGGTAGGCAGGGTGATAATGAGAAGTTTTTTAAGAGAGCAAAAAGTATGCAGAAATCCCTTGATAAAATTGAGCGTCTGGATAGGCCTATCCTGGATGGTAAACAGATAGGCCTTGAACTTTCAATAAATAAGCGTAGTGGAAATGAAGTACTTCATATTGAAGGACTGTCCAGGGCTTTTGGGGATCAGGAGGTATTGAAGGGTCTGGATATGGATATTTACTGGCAGGATAAGGCGGCATTGATAGGGCGTAATGGAACAGGGAAAACAACATTAATAAAAATTCTATTAGGAGACCTTCATGCTGACAGTGGCTATGGTAAGATCGGTGCCAATGTAAAGGTAGGTTATTACAGCCAGGAGTTTGAAGGCTTTAAGCCTGAAGATGACTTGATTACTGCATTGAGGCGTGAATGTTATATGAGTACTGCAGAAGCCCGGAATGCTCTCGCTGCATTCCTCTTTACTGAGGATGAGGTGTTCAAGAAAGTAGGAACCCTCAGTGGAGGGGAGAAAAGCCGGTTAAGGTTATTACAGCTAATGAATGGTGACTATAATTTTCTGATTCTTGATGAGCCAACTAATCACCTTGACTTACCTTCCAGAGAGATTCTTGAAGAAACCATCAAAAATTATCCCGGGACGGTGCTTGTAGTATCTCATGACAGATATTTTCTGAATAAGATTGTTAATTATATATATGAATTGGAAGATGGTAGGCTTCAAAAATATTATGGGGACTATGATTATTATAAAAGGAAAAAGCAGCAATTCCGTGAACAGAAGAACAATGATCAGAAAAATGTTGACAGACAGACTAGTGAGGTTTCTGATTATCATAAATTAAAAGAAGAAGCGAGACAGGAACGAAAACGTCAAAATCTGATAGACGAATTGGAAGAGAAGATAGAAAAACATGAAATTAAAATAGAGGAACTGGAAGCAGCTATGATGAATCCAGAGCACCTGGATGATATTGAGTTGTTAAATAAGTATAAAAGGGATTATGAGAAAATCAATAAAAAATTAACTGAGTTATATAATCAATGGGAAGAAATATTAGGAGAGGGATAGGTAGATTGACCTATCCCTTTTTTGAGCTTGGAATCTTATTGAGTGGAATTGTAATAAGCACTACTTACATCTTCATCCCTTTTGCCAGAACTGTAATGGGCACCATACTGATTTACTCCACCACTCTGTTGAGCAGATGCTTGATAATAATTATTTTTTGCGGCATATTGAGTGGATGCCTGCATATTTCCGGCATTACTCTGCATATTTTGTGGGTTATACTGGCTTGCCCCATACTGATTACTGCTATAGCTATTATTACCTACATTGCTTAAATTATTTGAAGGTATATTTGAGCTATATTGATTGCTTCCCTGGTTTGACATACCGGTATTACCCTGAGCTTGATAATAAGCATTTCCTACGTCTTCATCTCTATTGCCAGAGGAATACTGCGCGCCATACTGATTTACTCCGCCACTCTGCTGTGCAGATGGCTGATAGTAATTGTTTCTCTGAGCATACTGGGAACTACCCTGCATATTTGCAGCATTACTCATTCCCATATTATTCTGCGCAGATTGTGGATTGTATTGATTGGCTGTATACTGGCTATTATTGTAGTTATTGCTACTTACATTGGGTAGATTATTTGAAGATATATTTGAGCTATATTGATTGTTTCCCTGGCTTGACATACCGGTATTACTCTGAGCTTGATAATAAGCATTTCCTACGTCTTCATCTCTGTTACCAGAAGTGTACTGGGCACCATATTGGTTTACTCCACTTTGCTGTGCAGATGGCTGATAGTAATTGTTTCTCTGAGCATACTGGGAACTACCCTGCATGTTTGCAGCATTACTCATTCCCATATTATTCTGTGCAGATTGTGGATTGTACTGACTGCCGCCATATTGACTTCTGGCCTGTTGGGGCTGATTTTGATTATACATATTTTGTATATTACCTCCATATTGTGATATTGGTCTTTCCTGATTATACAAATTACTTAAATTTTGACTGTTTTGCATAATATGCCCCTCAAAAGTGGTCATTATCTCTTCAGTATTTTGCAGGTGATGATTTACCTGCCCCATTACGTTATTTAACTAATCTCTGGCTGCTCTGAGATTTTTCCTCAGCTGCTCAATTTGATCCAAAAGCATCAACTCCTTTTTAATTGCAGTATACTGCATTACTATTATTAACTAAAAATATTAAAATATGATTGTTATATTTATCCATAAAAGAATTTAACGATTGTTTAGATTGAGAAGTTACAGAGTAGTGTTAATGTAAAGATTATTTCCAGATAAAATGTATTTGTTTAAGTTTTCCGGGTAAAATATTCTTGGAGGAAGAGTTTAATATAACGGCACGATTATATCAAAAAAGAGTCTGGTAATATAAGTCTTATTTCCAATTAAATTTAATCGGTTGTTTTAATAAGTATAATGAAGTCCAGGGTAAATAAATCTAAAGGATGTGAAAATCAAAATGAATATAAAAGAATACTTAAAGACAAATACAAAGCGTAAGGATTTATATACCTATCTTATTAATAATCTGGAGGAACAGGCTGAAGATTTTTTGAAAAACTGGCGAGATATGTATCCAGTTGATGATAATAGAGATATACGAAAAAAGGTAGAAGAAGATCTGGACAATTTTCATAATCCAGCTGAAGAATATCAGAGGGCTGAACGTGCTCTAAACCGGAAACTGGCAGATGAAGAGATCGATATAGTCTATAGAGCCTTTAATGAGACTGTTATGGATCTGTTAGAGAAAAAGCTCAGTGAAGTTTAAAAGGATACTATCATTAATATTCTTTTTTTAAATATAAATCCTCAAATTTAATGAGCAAAAAATTAAGGAAAGATGTAAGATATAGAAGGGATTGTCTTGATTAAATTATGGTAAAACTATATAATATTATTAGAATAGAGATACTCTTATAATAATTCGAAAACAGCTTTCATACATAAGTGTTTTTTACGTTTTTTATAAAACAAATTTATAGTATACAGGAGATGCGTAGATAATGATCAATGTAGCAGTAATCGGTATTGGATCCATTGCATTAGCTAATGTATTACCATGAAAACAATATGGGTATTTAATATGGGGGGTACAAAATGAAGCGATCTGAAATAAATAAAATTTTAAAAGAGGGTGTAGAGTTTCTTGAAGAGATGAATTTCCATCTTCCTCCCTTTGCGTACTGGTCACCTGAAGACTGGCAGGATAAGGATGAGGAGTATGATGAAATAAGAGAAAATATGCTGGGCTGGGATATAACTGACTTTGGAAGTGGTTTTTTTGAGAAAGTTGGATTATTATTGTTTACTTTGCGGAATGGTAATGTAAATAATCCCGTATGTGAAAAATACTATTCAGAAAAAATAATGATTATTGGAGAAGATCAGTTGACTCCCTATCATTATCATTTGAATAAGATGGAAGACATTATAAATCGGGGCGGCGGTGTCTTAAAGGTCAGGGTATATAATTCCAATGAAAAGAATAAACTTGTAGCTGATAGTGAAGTATTTATAGGACGGGATGGGAGGAATTATAAAGTCCCTGCTGGTGATATTATAACACTGGAACCAGGAGAGAGTATAACATTATACCCGGGGACTTATCACAAGTTCTGGGCCAAAAAGAATAAAGGAAAAGTGCTGGGAGGGGAAGTAGCAATGGTTAATGATGATATAACAGATAATTATTTTCTGGAAGAGAGGGGTAGATTTCCGGAAATAGAGGAAGATGAATCACCATTATACTATCTTGTAACTGACTACTATAAATTTTAGTTCATGATTTAGGATTCATTTATGTGTGATTTAGCTAATGTTTTGCTAACTATTTTTTGAATTAAAGCAAAGACTTCTTGTACCATTAAATTAGCTTTCGATGCTAGGTATAGAAGTCTTTGTTGTGTTGACAGTGATATTATATTTTGTTACAATAAGTAAGCAGTATAAATAAGATGCTTTGATATGTGCCCCTGTAGCTCAGTGGATAGAGCACTGGTCTCCGGAACCAGTAGCGTAGG
>JBKGXW010000132.1:0-5219 GCA_046546395.1 Halanaerobiales bacterium | reverse complement strand
TTTCTAGATATTCATCAAAAGTCATTTGATAATCAACAATGCCATCAGCCTTAAGTTCTATAACCCTATTTGCTATTGTTTCAATAAATTGATGGTCGTGAGAAGCAAATAAAACATTCCCTTTAAAATCAATAACTCCATTGTTTAAAGCTGTAATTGATTCAAGATCCAGATGATTGCTTGGTTGATCAAGTATTAATACATTAGCTCCTGAAAGCATCATTCTGGAAAGCATACAGCGTACTTTTTCTCCTCCGGAAAGCACATTTACAGGTTTTAAGGCATCCTCACCACTAAAGAGCATCCTTCCTAAAAAGCCGCGTAAGAAGGTTTCTGTTTTTTCTTCTGAAAATTGTGCTAACCAGTCAATTAGGCTCAGGGTAGAATCATTGAAGTATTGAGAATTATCTTTAGGGAAATATGATTGGGAAGTTGTTACTCCCCATTTAATTACTCCACTATCAGCTTCCATTTCGCCTGCTAATATTTTAAATAAAGTACTAACAGTATTTTCGTTTTCACTTATAAAAACTATCTTATCATCATTGTTTACTCTGAAAGTTATATTCTTAAAGATATTTACTCCATCAATTGTTTTAGAAAGATTTTCTACATGAAGAACTTCATTACCAACTTCTCTATCTGGTGTAAAACCAACAAAAGGATATTTTCTTGAAGAAGCTGGCATTTCATCAATTTCTATTTTTTCTAATAGTTTTTTACGGGAAGTAGCCTGTTTGGATTTAGACTTGTTGGCAGAAAATCTGGCTATAAACTCCTGTAATTCTTTTATCTTGGCTTCTTTTTTCTGTTTTTCCTTTTTATTAAGTTGCTGAATTAGTTTACTGGATTCATACCAGAAATCATAATTGCCCACATAAAGTTTTACCTTTTTGTAATCTATATCTACTATGTGTGTACAGACAGTATTCAAGAAATGTCGATCATGTGAAACAACAATAACTATATTAGGAAAGTTGAGTAGAAAATCTTCCAGCCAGTTGACAGAGAGAATGTCCAGGTTATTGGTTGGCTCATCCAATAGTAGTATATCTGGTTGACCAAATAAAGCTTGAGCAAGTAATACCTTAACTTTATCCCCGCCATCTAAATCCTTCATTTTTAATTTATGCAAATTTACTTCAACTCCAAGGCCCTGTAACATTTGAGCTGCTTCTGATTCTGCCTCCCAGCCGTTTAATTCTGCAAATTCTCCTTCTAATTCGGAAGCCTTCATTCCATCTTCATCACTAAAGTCCTCTTTTGCATATATTGCATCTTTTTCTTTCATAATATCATATAAATGCTTATTTCCCATAACAACAGTTTCTATAACTGGACATTCATCATATTGATAATGATCCTGTTTGAGCACTGAAATTCTCTTCGCAGGTGGAATAACTATTTCCCCAGAAGTAGAATCAATATCGCCTGATAAAATTTTTAGAAAAGTAGATTTGCCAGCACCATTAGCTCCAATAATGCCATAGCAGTTACCTTCGGTAAATTTAAGGTTAACATCACTAAATAATTTGCTTGACCCAAAATGTAGGCTGAGGTCATTAACTGTAATCATATTTATCATTCCTTTTTTCTTAATTCATCTATTATAACACAGCTTTTAAGATATTACTATTAGTTAGAATTTTACAATAATTATAAGTTTAAAGGAAAATTACTGTTGCATTGAGAGTGACACGGTTTTTTGCTGTTATATATATATCGATATTATGATATAATATGCATATAATAACTTTGGAGGTGTATTCTATGCCAACTATAAGACCAGGTTCCGATTTAAGAATAAATATAATGAAATATTTCAACTGTGCCATGAGTATAATGAGCCGGTTTATATTACTAAAATGGCAAAGGTGATCTGACAGTGATGAGGCTTGAAATTTGACCGTCTTGTGGAAAAATTATGAGCTTCACAAACTTATGCAAGAGGGTATAGATGCGGTGGAAAAAGGAGATGTAAAACTATTTTCAAAAGCATTTAGCGATATAAAAAAAGGAATTTAAAAGATGAGTAGTTATGATGTTGGTATTACTAAACCTGCCGAAAAACATTTATAAGAAATAGCTAGATATTTAGAATACTATATAATAGACGAAATTGGATAGACATTTTATAATTCATTAAATATAGTATATAACTTCAATGAAGTAATTTTGATTATATAATAACATATAGAATGAACGGGTTAGAATGAGATTTCTGCTTAAATAAGCTGGAATCTTATTTTAATATTTAGGTTGTGAGTCCTGCTTTTTTTCTCTTAAACCACTTGATGCCTTCAAATGCCAGCAAAAATACTAAGCCTGCAGCAAAAACCAGGAACCAGTCCCACAGTATTAAGGGTGCAAATTCCAGATAGGAATTTAATGGTGTATAAATTGCAATCAAAACAAGGACAATGGAAATAAGTAGTGAGTAAAGTATTTTGCGATTGTTGAAGAAATTACTGTTAAATATAGAGGTAAATCTGTATCGTCTGGACATAATGTTGACAAATTGGCAGATAACAATTGTCAAATAAGTTACAGTTGTTGCCCTTGCGTATATGGGACTTTCGGCGTTAAAATTACCACCGGTAAAGAAGGAAAAATTAATAAAAGCCAGAAGTCCTATTAAGGTACCCAGAATTCCTACTTCCAGAGCGGTATTTTTATTAATCATATGCTCATCCTGTTCCCGTGGGGGTGTTGTCATTAAATCTCTTGAGCCTGGATCAAAAGTCAGGGCTGTCAGAGGTAATATCTCTGCCAGTAAGTCAATAGAGAGGATTTGTATGGCCAGTATAGGTATAGGCCAACCAAATAGGGATCCAAGCAGTCCGAATAATACGATACATAATTCTGCCAGGTTTGTGGTCAGCGAGGCAAGTACAGTTTTCTTGAGGTTATTATAGATAGTACGCCCTTCTCTGATAGCATGTACAAGGGTGGGATAACTATCATCAAGCAGTATCAGTTCTGCGGCTTCTTTGGATACATCTGTTCCCATTTGGCCCATAGCAACCCCTATATGAGCACTTTTGAGTGCAGGTGCATCATTGACACCATCTCCAGTAACGGCAACAATCTTATCCTGTTCCTTAAGTTGCTTAACGATACGTAATTTGTCTTCTGGAGAAACCCTGGAAAATATTAATGACTTATGTTCCATCATTATCTGCTTTAATTCTTCATCTTTGATAGTTTCCAGGTCTTTACTTGTATAAACCAGAATATCTTTACCTGCTCCCAGATTTATTTCTTCACCAATGGCCTTTGCAGTAAGGGAATGATCACCAGTCATGATGTAGGTGTTTATATGGGCAGCATGGGCATCTTCAATTGCCTTTTTGACTCCTTCTTTGGGAGGGTCTATCATGGCAACAAGGCCCAGGAAGACTACATCTCTCTCGATTTCTTCCAATACATAGTCTTTTTCATCAGCTCCTAACTTGCGGTAAGCAATAGCAAGTACCCTCATTGCATTTTTGGAGTATTTTTCATTTAGCTTATTTAGATCTTCTTTATCTTTTTCGGTGATTTCAACACTTTTTCCATCACGTATTATATGCTTTGAGATTGCCAGCACACTGTTAATGGCGCCTTTCATGGTCAGGATGTTTTCGTCCTCAATGTCTCTGATAGAACTCATTCTTTTGCGTTCAGAATCAAAACTAAATTCATGTAGTTCTGGATTTTCCTTGTCTTCATTTTCTGAACGAACACCCAGTTTTGTGGAGAGTGTTATCAGGGCTGCTTCGGTGGGGTCACCTATTGGATACCAATTTGCATGTTGATCATCCGGTGGATGTATCTCTGCATTGGAAGCCATAGTTGCAGCTTCAAATAGACAGGAGATCTTTTCAATCTCTTCTTTATTTAATGGCTCCCCACTTTCGTCCAGAATATCACCCTCAGGTTTATATCCCAGACCTGTTATTTCATATTCCTTTCCATCATACCAGATGGTTTTGACTGTCATTTCATTTTTTGTAAGTGTTCCTGTTTTATCTGTTGCTATTACATTTGTCGCCCCCAGGGTTTCTGCAGAAGATAGTTTTTTTACCACAGCATTTTTTCTAGCCAGGGTATCTACCCCATGAGACAGTGCAACTGTTATTTGCATGGGTAGGGCCTGTGGTACGATGGCTACAGTTATGCCCAGACCATATAGTAAAGCAAAATACATGCCCAGGCCGCGATATATACTGATCCCAAATAATATAATTCCTATAATAATTGCAAAGATAGCTAATCTACTGGCCACAACATTCAGTTCTTTTTGTAGTGGTGTCTGTGTTTTTTCCTCTTCCTGTGTCAAAGATGCTATTTTCCCCATTTCAGTTTCCATACCTGTGCGAACTACTACCCCTTTACCTGTTCCTGAGGCGATATTAGTTCCCAGAAAAGCTGTATTAGCACGGTCACCAAGAGATACCTTTTCAGCGATCTGATTACTATGCTTTTCCTGTGGTAGTGATTCTCCAGTTAGTGATACTTCATTTATGCGAAGGTTAAATGCTTCTATAATCCTTAAATCTGCTGGTACTTTATCACCTTCTTCCAGTGAGACAATATCGCCCGGTACTATTTCGACCTGTGAAAGCTCTTTGATTTTCCCATCTCTATAGATTTTGGCAGGGGACTGGACCAGTTCTTTCAGGGAAGACATAATAGCTTCAGCTTTATTTTCCTGGAAGAACCCTACTATTACATTAATTATTACAATCAATAGCATTATAATAGCATCACGATAACTACCAATAAATAGCGAGAGAGCTGAAGCAACTATTAACATTATTGTTAGGATGTCTTTAAACTGTGAAAAGAAGAGAAGTAATTTGGATGTACCGGTTTTTGCTGCTAACTGATTTTCACCATATTTATTTAATCTGTTTTTTGCTTCTTTACTACTGAGTCCCTCTATACTGGTTTCCAGCTTATCTAAAACCTCTTCAACTTTCTGCTGATAGTATGTTTCCATATATATAAAACCACCTTCCTGGTTAATAATTTTGTTTGAAAAATTAGTTTCAAACACTTAATTATTTTATCAATTATTAGCTATAATTATACTGAAATTTTCATTAAAGATTCTTATATATTAGTTTATCCCACTATTACTGGTTTTTCAGAGGCTCTCTGTATTTCATATTAAAATTTAATGTGTCAATAAATTCTGACAGTATATTAAATAAAAGCAAAATATTAATCAAAAT
>JBKGXW010000131.1:0-5229 GCA_046546395.1 Halanaerobiales bacterium | reverse complement strand
TTAAAATTAACCTCTGGTGTTGATTTTGTAGCTTCTATGTAAAAACTTTCCATCATCTCTACCCCCCGTTTAGACTAAAACACTCATTGAGAAAAAATAGAATTTATCATCTACTTCTTCAATCTCATACTCCATACTTGTCGACTTTCTAGCTATATCAATTAGTCCCAGATGGGCATTATTTTCGCCATCTTTGTAACTACTCATTAAACGTTTTTTGTATATTGTCTTCAAATCCTCTTTATTCATTTGCAATATTTCATCCATTATCCCCTGCAGAACTCCTATATCTTCACCCCTTACTAGATTACCCGACCTTATCAAATACTTGTCCTCCCTACGGGCAATAACTACTATTGCCGACCCGATTATTCTATTATAATCTTCCTGTCCCTGACTGTTTTCCAGGTAATTACGGATATTCTGGGTCTGTTCAATAAATACAGAGAAAACCCTGAATATCTCATTTTTTGTATTCTCTTTATTTTCCATATATATCTTTAAAGCATCACCGATTTCCTCCACAACACCCTGTGAAAAAGGGCCGGTAAAACTAAGTATTATTCCCAGTTCATTTAAATAGTCCCTTAAATTAATTATCCTCTTATCCATTATCTTCATCCTCCCTGTTCAGAAAATCTACTTTAACCTGATTTCTACCTGATTCTTTAGCATGATATAACATTTTATCAGCGCTATCAACAATCTCATCTACAGTAAATTCTCTAATATTTTTAACCGTACTTACACCGAGACTTACTGTCACATAGTCAGATACACTTGATTTCTCGTGAGGTATCTCCGCTTTTTCAATATTTTTTCTTATCCGCTCTGCGACATTTGAGGCATTGTCATAGTCCAGGTTAGGCAGTACAACTATAAACTCTTCTCCCCCATACCTGGCCACAAAATCTGTCAATCTGGGCAGTTCTAGCAGCCTATTTGCTACCTCCTGCAGGCATTTATCCCCTTCAATATGACCGTAAAAATCATTGAAATCTTTAAAATAGTCTATATCAATCATGATAAAGGAAATATGCTGACTGGAAAGCCTGGGACTAAGTTTCAATTCCTTAATAAATTCCTCAAAACGCCGACGATTGGGAAGTCCTGTCAAATCATCATGAGAAGATAGCTTCAGAAGTTTCTTGTTGGCTCCCTCCAGTCTCTTTTTATAATCAGATAGTTTTTCAATTTTTTCTTCCAGTTCCTGCTCTGTCTCTTTCTTTTCGGCTATCTCTGCTTCAAGTTTCTGCTGTATTTTTTTGATCAATTTATGGTTTTTATCACTAACGGAAAAGATAAGCTCCATCTCATTGAGAAACTTCTTATACTCAGTAGCCAGAGATTTGTACTCTCGATACCAACAGCTATCTTCATCTTTGCTAGATAGAATCTCCGTTATTCTATCTAAAACCTGGTTTTCATGTCTAAACAGATCATATAAGTTCACCATAACCCTACCTCCTGTAAAATATTTCGGGGCAAAATCCCAGGACAGTGATATCATCCCTTTGTTCCTCTGTCTGCATATGTTCTAGCAATCTTTCTTTAAAATAAACTCCCTGTTCACTTAAACTCAAATCTCGGTAATCCTTAATCAGCTCTATAAATCTTTTCAGACCAAAGCGTTTGTTATCTACACCATTTTGATCCAGAAAACCATCTGTAGTCATGTAAAATTTCATACCCTGCTTAATATCAATTATATGATTGGTATATGTAAAAGACTCAGATGAACGGCGGTAGCCGATACTCTGTGAATCACCTTTAATACGTGTTACTGTATTATCAAGATTAGCCATATTTTGGCTAACTTCTATATCCTCATCAGACGCACCATCTTCAGTATAGAAAAGAGATATCTTGGCACCTGCATAAATACACTGCTTCTGCGACTTCTTTATTAAACAGAGGCCAATATCCAGACCGTCATCAATCTCCGCCCTTGACTCATCCTTATATAGCACTTCTTTTAATAGTTTATTCAGCCTGCTTAAAATTGAGGCAGGATATAAATCGGGATGATTATCAATTATCCGCTGTAGAATAGTATTGGTAGTCATGGCCATTAAAGCCCCGGGCACACCGTGCCCTGTACAGTCAATTAAGGCCAGCAGAAAACCATCTTCCACTTCCTTATACCAGTAAAAATCTCCTCCTACTATATCCCTGGACTGCCAGATAACAAAAAAATCCTCCAATGAATTCTGAAGATGTCTGTCCTCGGGGATAATTGAATTCAGGATATTCTGGGCATAGAGAATACTATCAGTTATCTTCTGGTTTTTCTCTGCCAATACTTCATTGGCTGTTCTTAATTTTTCGGTCTTCTCTCTTACCAATTGTTCCAGATTGTCTGTATATAAACTGACCTTGTCGGCCATCTCATTAAAAGACTCTGCCAATTGACCGAATTCATTTTCATAATTAATATCTAATTTATAATCATAATTACCGACTGCTATTTGCCGGGTTGATCTATGCAACTCTTCTAGTGGGCTTAAAACCTTTTGGTTGGTATAATAGATGGTAAGTATTATCAGTAGAATTAAGGTAATAATTATAATTATGATGATATTACTGTAGTCCCAGACACTATAGATTTTTGATAGTTGGAACAATGTTGTCACATACCAATCTATTTCAGGCAGATATGTAATAGCAGCAATATGATCCTGCTGATTAAAGGTAAGATCCACGGTCTGAACAGACAAATTACTGGTTTTAACCTGGGCCATTACTGATTTTAGATTTTCGATATCAGCCTGATTACCCAGCATATTAAAGATAGTATTCTGGCTTGATTGATCTTTAGCCACAGAGTTCTTATCTATAAGCTCCAGGTCTTGATAGGCCTGTACAGCTCCACTGCTATTAAAGATAATTGGAGTAATATTCTGATCATTATTATGCATAAATGCCTCTAAATAACTGTTCAAATTAAGCCCTGTCCCGGCAATACCCAGTTTATTACCCTCCTTATCCTTAACAATGGTATTAATCCAGATATTTGTTTCCCCCAGAACCTCATTATCATCAACATTTAAAGCAAAATCATCAACTAGCTCTATGCTCGAAAAATACCAGCTGTCATCAGAGTTTTTTCTATCAAGAGTATATAACAATTGCTTATTACCGTATTGATCCAGCTTATTGTTAAAATAATAATTACCTGATTCCCCTATAACAAAGAAATACCTCTTATCAGCATAGACCTCCCTGAAACTTTCCAGCTCATTAAGGGCCCTTTCCTTTAAGCCGGCATCCTCTTCATTTTTAGCCCATTCAATCAGCAAAGGTGAATTAGCCATCTTCTTTGAGAGGGCTATCTCACGCTTAATAGGAGCCATAATCCTGTGTTTCTCTTTCAGGGCATATTCAACAGCAAAATCCCGGCCGACCTCCTCTGTCTTATTATTAAGAGTAGAGTATACTACCAATAGTATTAATAAGCCTGACACTAAAAAAAGCGAGATAAAGACAGAGATAAACTGTTTTTTTAGACCAGCCTTTGCAATCCATGATATATTAAGCAGTTTCATCTTACTCAACTTCATAAATAATACCTCCTTCATCTTACTCTTTATATCAAGAAACATTAATTACTACTATTATTAACTTTATTATATTACATGCTACTTAAGATATCAATTTATTCCTAAGACCATTTTTAAATTTCAAGTCATGGTCAAAATTTGCATTACTTGCTGAGAGTCATTTCTCTGTTCAAAAACACCTTCTTTAAAATATTTTTACCCCAAATATCTTTATTTAGATAACTGAATCTGTTCTAAAGAAAGATTAAGGCCGGATTTTATCCGGCCTTAATCTTTATCAGAAAGGTGATATTCCCTCTATCCTAATATGGCTTAGAATAGGGGGTATCTTAATTAAAGCGGTTACTTCACCTCAAAGTTAACCTTTCTCATTATACCAGGGGTTAATCGAATGACAATAGGATTATCTGAGTTAACTTTAACACCTTCTGGTAATGTGGCTTCATCTAATTTCAGAATAAAGTTTTCACCAATACCACTACTTATAACTTCAACATTAACATGGAATCTACCATGTTCATCTGTAGTTATATACTGACCACTTACTGTGTAGATGCCTATATCAGCTAATCCCTCTTCTCCTTCATCTTGCATTCCATCACCATTGTTATCAAAGAAGACCTTACCGCTAATCACTGAATTATTGAAAATAGGTTCCCCTACTATCTCAACTACTGCTTCTGCTAGACTGGAAATAGCAAGATTAGTAATGTCATGGATAACTCTGGCTTTATTGACTGCCTCAGTTCCAACATTTACTCCACTACCTACCAGAAGTGTATATTTGATTTCCAGTGATTCTCCTGCATTAAGACTTAAATCCTGCCAATAGATAGGCCTTACCCCTTCAGTTTCTATTTTTTCTTCATTGAGATTACTTGTCTTGATACCTGCAGTACCTTCTACATATTTGAAACCTGCAGGTAAGATATCTTCTATTGTAAATGGTTCTATCTTTACAGGCATTTCATTTTCTAGCGTTATAGTATAGGTAATAAAGTCACCAGGACTGACACTATTCTTATCTGCTTTCTTATTGATACTTAGACTTTCTCCAAAATCCGGATCAACTGGTATATGGTTGTTGATTATATCTGGATCTCCAATTGCCAGATCAAAGTTTAGATAGTATGTTGTGTCTTCTCCCACTTTCGGTAGGTCATTACTTGCTGCTACTTTATATGGAGATGGAAGACCTGTAGCATCTAAGCTGTCTTCTTCTGCTTCAATAATCACTGATGGGAAGTGTGGACTATATCCATCAGGTACTTCAACTTCTATCCTATATTCACCTTCTGGAGCAGTGTCTCCTATTCTGACATCAAATCGATAGCGTCCATCTGAACCTGTCTGCTGTCCCTGCTGTCCAGCCAGTACATAATTATCCGGTACTCGATCCCCACTTGAATCCAGCAGATAAGCGATTGCACCTTCAACTGCTATCCTATTGATTGAATCATAGACTACACCAGAAGGATCCATTGGTAGCAATATATCTTCTCCCATACCTGACTGCAGATTGTCTATCTCTCCGCTATAATATGCTACTCCTGTCTCTGGGTGTTTTAAGACAATCCTGTAATCACTTCCAGATTGTAGACCCCTGAAGCTGTATTCTCCACTTTCATCTGCCTCTCTGCTGTCTACTAAACTATCATTATGATATAGT
>JBKGXW010000130.1:0-5434 GCA_046546395.1 Halanaerobiales bacterium | reverse complement strand
CCAATAATTTCTCTGTTGACTTATTAATCTCAAACTCATAGTCAGACAATACATCCCAGGGAGACAGAGTAATAAAGGCCAACCCTACTTCTTCAACTGATTGTAAAATAAAGAAAGGTGATTTTTCATGCAGACTTAGCAATACGTATTTCTTTTTATCAATAAATCCCGGTATTCCCTGAGGGAATTCTATAATTTCCTTTTCATCTATCTCAACTAATCCATTATACCTTGTTTCCAATTCCATAATTTAAAACCAACCTTTCAGATTAAAGTATCTATCCAGTTACCTCGAACACTAATATTTAATTCATTATATTGTGACATACTTATATTGACATCACCTTTATTTAAAAAAATATCTGTATTACCGGTCCCAGAACTTATATCCAGACTTTTCTGATTAAATTTAATCTCAAGTTTGCCAGGAGTTACATGGTTTTCTGGTCGACTTACCCATTTATATACCAGTTCTCTCCGGGGAGGAAAAGCCTCCTGTGCTGCTATCTGAACAACTGCATTCTGATTTGTTTCAATCCTCATTAGTCTATCTCCATTTTGAGACATCCTGCTTACTGCCTGTATCCATATCTGTTTACTTTTCTGCGTTATGTCTTTCCGCATATCCCCTATTTTTTTTATATTAAGATCATAGCGCGAGGGATAACTATCAATATAAACTCTGGCATTATGCTGATTTATTTCAATTTTATCTTCAGGGTAATTTATGCTTAATTTCGAATTATCTTGATTGACTTCAATAGCAGGATTCCTGATAGTTATATTGATCTTGGCAAACCGCTGATCAATCTGAATTTGAGGTGTATTCATAAAATTACCCCTTTGATATCTTTCGTATTAGAGATACAAACACAAAAGATATATAAAAAATTCACTACATTTTGAAAGTTAAGTAAAAGAAATTATAACTTACTATTTAACGAAATCCACCAGGCTGGGCTGAATCACTCGTGCTCCTATAGAAAGCGATGCTCGGTATACACTTTCCTGCATCTTTAGATTGGTTATTGCTTCAGCGATATCTATATCTTCATTCTTTGATAAGAGTTCCTTTGCCTGATTCTGTTCATCACCTAGTCGGTTAATAGTTAGATCGAGTCTATTAATTTTAGCACCGATCTCTGCTCTTTCCTGCAGGTTTGTGTTTAGTACATCTTCTACCCGGGCTATACCTTCCTGTATAGAAGCTATGCCCTGAACATCTCCAATATCAATA
Organism: Halanaerobiales bacterium; assembly: GCA_046546395.1. Classification (GTDB taxonomy): domain Bacteria; phylum Bacillota; class Halanaerobiia; order Halanaerobiales; family DTU029; genus JBDNGI01. The sequence continues at coordinate 4,197 of JBKGXW010000130.1, read as the reverse complement.
CCAGTATTACCATCAATAGCTTCTTCAACAGCTGTCAGAGTATCAATTGCTTTTTCAAACACCTCTGCCCCATTACTATTGATAGACATGGATACACCTGCATTGATTTCTCTATCAATATTTTTTTCATCACCATTATATTGTACTTCCAGATCAGGCGGAGTAGGTTTTTCAAAAGGAACAGTATTTGCTGTTGTCATCTGCCCGGCGAAAAGAAATCTATCTCCTATTTTAGAATTCCCGAGGTTAATCAGTTCATCCTTCAATTCGGCTATTTCTTCCTTAATAGCCTGTTTATCGCTAGTTGATAATGATCCATTAGAGGCATAGACCACCTGTTCTCTAACCCGTTGTAATATTTGTCCCTGGTTTTTCAATACTATTTCAGTATTACTTAGCCATGATCTTGCCTCTTCAGCATTCTCTAAATACTGGTCATTGGTAGCCAGTACATTCTTCATACTGAGACTATTGGTTACACCTACTGGATTTTGTGAAGGATTTTGAAATTTCTTTCCAGTAGATAATTGCTGATTAAAGATATCTATCCGCTCCAGGTTGTTGGATAAATTACGCATATAATTATCTTTCATTACACCATTTGTTACTCTCACTTAAAGCCACCTCCAACCATTAATATTATCTATCCTATTATTCCAATTAAACTATTTAACATCTCATCGATGGTCACAACTACTTTTGAAGCTGCATTATAGGCCTGTTGATATTGAATCATATTGGACATCTCTTCATCCAGCGAAACACCCGATACACTTATTCGCTGATTGTTGAGTTGATCCACCAACACACTCTGATTGCTTACCATCTGATCAGCCCTTTGGCCCTCTACACCAATAGTAGATATGGTTGTTTTATAATAGTCAAGCATAGAAGCATTTTCATTACTAAATATTTTATCTTTCTTGATAACGTTGGCCAATTTTGTGGCATTGTCACCATTCCCTGTTCCCAATACCGGGTCATAGCTTATACTGGCATCTCCCTCTCCCTCCAGCACAAATTGCAATTGAGCAGAAAAATGTCCACCCGTATCAATTTCTGGATCTCCCAGGGTATATGAACCAGTTAATGGAGTAGCAGTAGGGTTACCATCCTGATCATATTCTGTAATAGTATAATCATAAGTATCCCCTGTATTATGGGTAACATTGAAATCATAACTATAGCCTTCTATATCGGGAATATTCTCATTAATATTGTTTACTTTTGCAACCCCAGGGTTATCTACTAACTCACCTGCAGCAATTTTGTTAATATCATTTAATATATCATTGGCAATATATATAGTTTCTGCATTTATCGTACCGGTACTATCTCCAACAAAAAAATCCTCACCGGTGTTGCCTTCATAATCATATCCAGCATGATGTACAGTATTAAACTCTTCGGCAAATGTACTGGCCAGTTCATTTAATCTGCCCAGATATGTATCGATATCATGAGTTCTGACATCCAGGATTCCTCTCAATTGACCATTTTCAATTTGAGCTAAAATATCAGTCCCTGCATCATATTCAGCCGGGTCATCACTATCCATATTAAAAAAGATGTTATCACCATCAAATTCAAGGTCATTGGTATTATCATAGGAAACCATACTTACTCCACCGAGAGTAACAGTCATATTCCCTCGTTGATCTACCCTACTTTGAACATTAACAATTTTATTTAAATCTTCAACCAGCATATCACGTTTATCCAGTAGATCATTTGGATTTTTACCTGATCCCTTCAGTTCGACAATCTGGGTGTTCAAATCTGCTATTCTACCGACAATAGAGTTTATTTCTCTCACCATTGTATCAACATCATCATCAAGGGCAGCCTGGTAATCAGTCAATTGATCATGTAAAGAATGGAATGTATCAGATAGTGTCATCCCTGTCTGTTTTACAGTCTCTCTGACCGCCGGGTCCTCGGGGTTATTGCTCAAATCCTGCAATGAATTCCAGAATTGATTCATAATTGTACCCAGACTGGAATCCGAAGGTTCATTAAAGATAAGCTCTATACGATGTAGTCCTTCATAGCGTTTTTCCCAGTATCCCTGCCCCTGTTTTTCCTCGTTTATCTGTGAATCAAGAAACTGGTCACGCATCCGGCTAATCTCCGTAATCTCAACACCACTTCCAACCTGTCCAGCACTGGTAGGTGTGCCCATACCCACTGTATGATAAGGAGAAGTAGAGCTATGAACTGCCCTCTGCCTACTATACCCCTCTGTATTGGCATTGGCAATATTGTGACCTGTCACATCGAGTGATTTTTTCTGTGTCTGTAAAGCTGTTAACGCAGTATTTAATGTACTAAAATAACCAGGCATATATATACCTCCTAGCCTTTTCTATAAACACTTTTCCACATCTATTAAGAATCTATTTATAACTACTATAATTCCGGATCTATCAATAATTTATCATCAACTGTCGATAATCTATCCACGTCTATCAATTATATGACTGGACTTACTATCAAGCTTTTTCTGTTTCATATTATATGTCTTATTTTCAGGTTGTAATGCATTTATAAATATATTAAGTGAAGCATTATTAAGTTTCAATGCCTCTGTTACCAGATACTTATTCTGTTCATTCTGTGTATGGAGCTCATCAATTACTTCCAGAAGTTGATTTCTGACTTTACACAATTCATCTTTCCACGGCTCTGGAATCACGTTAATAAGCTGGGTAAAATTAATATCTTCACTGGCAAGATTATTATTCCTACATATCTCCCCGATAATTCTGGATCGTTCTTTTTCAAGTTCATTTATTTTACTTATTATTTCACTATCATCTTTTATGAGTTCACCAAGTTGTTCTACATCATTATTTACTATTGTATCCTTTTTCGATTGAGCCAGGTCATTAAGCTTAAGATATTCCTTATATTCTTTATTGAGTACCTCAGCTAACTCTTTATAGATAGATTGATCCATTTTTACACTCCCATTCAGTCTTGATTAGAAATGATTTTACGGGCAATTGCTCTACTGTCAATTTCATATTGACCATTCTGGATAGCATTCCTGATATTGTCTACTCTTTCCTGGCGGATATCTGGTATTTCGGATAGCTTTTTATCTATATCGCTAATCTGTCTTGCCCGGTTAGAAATAGACATAGAATCCTTTGGGTTGTTTTTGCTTGTTTTATCAGGCCTGTTATTCTGTTGAGCATACTTCCTCCTTATCTCTCCGATATTAATACCATTAATCTTCATAATATTTTCCCCCTGAAATCTTATATTTTTCTTTCTGTCCTTTTTATCGTAAAAAAAAATTATAAGCTTAAGTTTTTCACAGCTTATAATTCATTAATAATTTATATTATCTTTGTTTTTCTCTGTTTTAATGGCTAATACCCGCTTAATCTTTATTTTTCATTTCCGAATTGAATAATAGGAAAACTTTACTATTTAGCGATTTTAAACAATCGGTTTGGAAAAAGCAATTTTGATTATCTACTCATTTCAAAGCATTGAATTAATTAAGACTACTTATCCTGTTCCCGCTTTTTCACCCTATCAACAATAAACATCTTATCATCTCGAGCTTCTTTTTCCCTTTTCTCCTTCTTTTTGCTGTCGGAAGGTTTAAATCCATCAATCAGGGCCTGTTTACATTTGGGGCAGAACCTACCGGTTATAATAGGTTTCCCACAACGTTCACATTCTATCAACATCTCAACATTAATCCCCTCAGCAACCAGACGACCGTCGCGAATAAATTTGATAATTAACTCTCTCTCCACTTCTGTTTCCAGATGGACCTTTTCAATGCTGGCATTGGGATTATCCCAGAGATACTCTTTTACCTTTTCATAATCGCTTTCTTCGTTATTCCGACAGACCTGACAGACCTTATTCCTGCCATCATATGCAAATAATTTACCACACTGTGGGCAATTCCTTAAATCCATAAAATTCACCTCTCTGGAAATGGTATGAATCTTTCCTGAATCCATATATCTAAACCCTGATTTTAAGTATATTGTCATTATCCGTCTCTTATCGCAAATTATTACTGATATTAGTAATTTTAAGTTCTTTTATACATTATATTATATCAGCAAAAACCGACATTATCAATAGACTGATGTCCATATATAATTACCCACATTCATGTTACTTTGTGTTTATTTTTTCCAAAAATTGTTTCATGAGAAACATTTTGTG
>JBKGXW010000129.1:0-5485 GCA_046546395.1 Halanaerobiales bacterium | reverse complement strand
GGGTTTATCTTTTGGGTTTATCTTTTGGGTTCTTCTTTTAAACTATATCTATTATTTATATTCTTTCTTGGTCATCTAACTTCCTGCAAAAAATATTTATATTTATGAAATAAAGAAGGAGATTTTATGTTTTGCAATATATGTATTATATAATTTTACCCCTTATCTTTTCAGAATTATTTTACACTCCCGGCAGTAACACTCTTGATAATATGTTTCTGAGCAAAGAAATAAAAAACAATTACTGGAATTATAGCCAAACCCAATCCGGCCAGGGCTAAATGCCACTGCTTTGTATATTCGCCAAAAAAGAAAAATGTCCTCAGGGGAATTGTATGGGTATCTTCCCTGTTGATTACAAGTGATGGGAGTAGATAGTCATTCCAGATCCAGACGGCATTCAGAATAGCAACTGTTATAGAGATGGATTTCAGTAGGGGAAAAATTATATACCAGAATGTCTGCCAGGGTTTACAACCGTCAAGGGTGGCAGCCTCGTCCAGAGCTCTTGGTATACCCTTGATAAATCCGTAGTAGAGGAATATAGACAAACTTGACCCAAAACCGAGATACATAAATATTATACCAGGGATATTTAGAAGATTTAGATAACCCATAAAACGGACCAGTGGAAGCATTACAGATTGGAAGGGAATTAACATAGCTGCGATAAATAAGAAAAATATAAAAGAACTGGTTTTAGTCTTATTCCTCTCCAGCATCCAGGCAGCCATTGAAGCAAAAATAACCAATATTATTATACTGGTGACTGTTATGATAAAGGAATTAAAAAAAATCTTAAGATAATCTAATTCCTGCCAGGCATTAATGTAATTCATAAAATCAAGCGACTCAGGAAATCCAAGAGTATCCATAAACAATTCCTTCTTTGTTTTAAAAGAATTAACTACAATTATATAAAAAGGGGTCAAAAAAAGAATACTACTGAGGATCCCAATTATATACAATATGATTTTTTTGCCATTTGCCATTAGATCTCTACCTCTCCCCTCCTGGTTATATACACCTGGGTCAATGTAATTAAACTTACTACTATAAAAAATATAACTGCCTTTGCCTGGGCCTGTCCAAACCTGTTAAATCTAAAAGCGGTATTGTATATATTCATAGCCAGCATTTGAGTGGAATTTGATGGCCCACCACCAGTTAAAGATAGATTTTGATCATATATCTTAAATGAATTCGAAAGTGTTAAAAATAGACTCACAGTAAAGGCAGGCCTCACCAGAGGAAATATGATATGTCTGATTCTGGCCCAGGCATTTGCACCATCAATATCAGAAGCCTCTACCAGTTCCTGTGGGATATTCTGAATAGCAGCTACATAGATTACCATCAGGTAACCAGACATTTGCCAGGACATTAAAATCACCAGGCCCCAGAATCCTGTCTCCTGATTTGATAGCCATCCCATTAACCAGCCTTGACCTGTTAGTTCACCTAAAGATGCAAAACCTTTAGTAAAAATAAACTGCCAGATAAATCCCAGTATTAATCCCCCAATTAAGTTCGGCATAAAGAAGATAGTCCTGAGTAAATTACTGATCTTTAATCCTCTGGTAACCAATAAAGCCAGTGAAAACCCCAGGATATTAATAACCGTTACTGAAGCAATAGTAAACAATGAGGTAAATAAAAATGATTCTCGAAATCCTTTATCACCCAGTAAAGCAGTGTAATTTACCAGGCCTACAAAACTAACATTTCCCCTGATTCCATTCCAGTCTGTAAAAGAGTAAAAAATTCCAACAAGTAAAGGAATTAAAACAACTATAATAAAAGCAAGTAAAGAGGGTCCAACAAATAACCAGTATGATAATCTACTTTTGTTCAAGTAGACACCTCCTATGTGTTAATAAGGGAACTCTTCCGGCCCCCTTATTCTTTTATAATTATGAATATAGTGTCCATTGAGATACACAGATAAGCACTTCATAATTTATATCTTAAAATATATCTACCGTAACTCTGCCCATCGAGCAATAGCATTTTCCACAACTTCCTCCCAGGTCATATCACCTGACAGGTATGCCTGAATATCTGCACCTAATACATCCATTCCCCAACCTACTGGATATCCATTAAAAACCCAGGGCATTGTTTTGCCCCTATTGGAATAATCCAGAATATCTCTGGCTAAAGGATCTGCGGGTTGTAAATCTTCCCCCTCATATCCCTTAAGAACCGGGATAAAATTAAAATCATCGATAATCATCTCTTTACCCTGCTCAGAGGAATACAGCCAGTTCAAGAACTCTTTCGCTGCCTCTGCATCCCGTTCACCTGCTTTTTTATTTACTACCCAGTATTGCGGTATTCCTACAGGTATAGAATCTTCAATTACACCTTCAAGAGGCATAGGTAAAAGCCCAATATTTTTTGCCACCTCTTCATCTACACCTGCTATACTACCATATGCCCAGTTCCCCTGCTGTATTAGTGCAACCTGTTCTAATGAAAACAATTCCTCAACCTGAGTAGAATAATCCACTGCATTTAGAGAACCTTTAGTACCATCAGGCTTATAGCCATAATCAGCCTGTAAATCAAGCATTTTTTTTAACTGCTCAGCATATTTAAACTCTATTGATTCTGCATTAAACGCTTCAACTATATTGGAAAATTCATTAGCAAAAGCTACATTCGACAGGTGTAAACCCGTAACCCAGGTTTCTTTTGCCGGAAAGCCATAAACTGCTCTTATACCGAGTTCTTCCTTACTAGCATCTAAAGTTTCCACAGCTGCAACCAGAGCTTTATAGCTATTAATAGACTCAGGCTCAATACCAGCTTCTTCTAAAATTCTTCTATTGTAGATGAAACCATAACCCTCTTGATTAAAAGGTAAACCATATATTTTCCCATCCATAATGACAGTATCCAGAGTCCCCTTAAATGCCTGATCTACCCAGGGTTCCTCCGATAAATCTGTTAATCGATCCTGGTAGTCCAGAACATCCTGCCTGCCGCCGAGGTTGAATATAGCTGGTTCTTCACCTGCTGCGAATTTACTGCGAAGAGCTGCTCCATAGTCATCGCCGCCACCAACAGTCTGAATAGAGATTTCAACATCTGTATTTTCTTCCATATACTTATCAGCCGCATTCTCCAATGCCTCTTTAGCCTCTACTTTGAACTGAAAGATATCGACTCTGGCCTTTTCCTCTTCCTGCTCTCTCTCACAACCTGTAACTGCAATTAATAATATTACCAGAACAATAGATACAAATAAAAAATTTTTTCCAGATATCATGTTTATAATACTCCTTTTGTTTTTTATTCATCTCCAATTTAATTACTGCTTATAACACGATTGTTTTGTTTATGGAGAAGAACCATTTATACTTAATTTACTATATAGTATTGATTTAAGATATTTTAAATATGTATATATATTTAGAATAAGTAAAACTTAATAATTTTTCCGATATACAATTTAACTCTTCCATTTTCCGGACACTAAAAAAAGACACTCATAAGATCTATGAATGTCTTTTAATATTTTTTTATAATACTTATTTTAACACTAAGACTCCCTATATATCGATATAACGCTACTCCTCCTCATACAGCGAGTCCAACTCAAGCTCTCGCTGCTGCATTTCTTCTACTACATTTTCCTCTTCTAAACTTAACACCCGTGGTGTTATATACATAACAAGTTCAGTCATATTTATATCACTGTTATCACTTTTAAAAAGCCCACCAATAATCGGTATCTCTGATAAAAACGGAACATTTGTCTTAATATTACTTCCGATATTTTGAATTAAACCCCCAATAACTATAGTCTGGCCATCTCTTACCCTGACAGTGGTTTCAACTGCCCTTCTACTTATCTGGGGAGGGCCACCTGAAGATGGAGCACCAATATTACTGACAGTAGGTTTCAGTTTTATAGTGATCTCTCCAGAACTACTGACCCACGGTGTAACCTGTAACGTAACACCGCCATTAACACTCTGATATTTTGTGTCTTCATTACCATCATTATCTGTATTGACTACCTTATAATACTGGACTGTACCGACATCAATTGACGCCTGCTGTCCATTCAGGGTAGTGATATTGGGCCTTGCTTTAATGGTAGCCTGATTCTGGCTGACCATAGAGTTTACCTTAAGATAAAAATCAGAAGGCAACTCCAGTACAGAGCGATAGTTCAATTTGCCAAGTAAACTATCAAACAAAACTTTTTCTTCATTATCTTCGTAATTCATGCCCAGTTTCATTTCCGGACCTTCGCTCTCGTTTCTATTAAGCTCCAGTATAAGTGCATCCACAACTATCAATGGAATCTTGGTATCCAGTTTCGCAATATACTCTGTAAGGTCATCTATCTCCGAATTTGTTCCAGTTACAAGCAAGGCATTCTGTTCGGTAAGCACCTTCACATTTGAGGGTGGGAAATTGTGTGGTAACAGAGCTGGTACCTTTTCTACCTCCAGATATTCTAAAGGAATAATCCGGCTTTCCGTGATAAGTGACGAACTGGGACTTCCCCCATTCTTATCGCCTATCAGATAAACACCCTGACTCTTTATATAGCCAAAACGCGTACCTGACAGGATTATATCAATTGCCTCATCAACAGGAACATCATCCAGTTTCAGATCAACTACATCCCTGACACCACTGAAGACAACCATATTAATATCTGCCAGTCTAGATATAGTACGGATAACCTCTGCCAGGTCAGCCTGCCTGACATCTATAGTTACCAATCCATCTTTGACTGAAATAGCTAGATTACTATCATCATACCTGCCTGCCATATATATACGGTAGATACCATCACTCATACTCAGAGAAAAACCATTAGCCTGCAGGAAGTGGCTTAAACCAATCTCCAGTGGGACATCAGTTAAATTAGCTGATACTGTCCCCTGAATCTGCTCATTCATTATAATATTGATATTTGTTAAATCTGCAATTTGATTTATAACCTTACGGACATCACCATTCTCCACCCGTATCGTCAGAAGTCCGTCCTGATATCTGATATCAGCAGGTGCTTGATAACCCTCCCTGCTAACCATAAAGATATTGTCAGCAATCATATTAAAATGATAACCATAGGCAATAGTCAATGTCCTCATAGCCTCCATAATTTCCACATTCTTTAAATCTATTGTCACCTGACCCTGAACAGTCTCATCTGGAACAAGATTGATTCCACTCTGCTCAGTAAGCATCATCAGGACATCCTTTATCTCGGCTCCCCTTACAGAAATCGTAACAATTATGTCATCATAGTCGGGAAAATCCGTATTACTGCCATCGTAATTGTCATCATTACTGTTCTCTTCACTATTGTCTCCCTCTATAATACTTTCATCATTTATAGCATCTTCTATAGCATCTTCAGCAGTGTTTTCTTCATAATTCTGGGTTTGGCCCTCTGCAAAAACCTGTAATGAAAAAAGCAATATTATTACAATGATACAATTAATTATTTTTATCT
>JBKGXW010000128.1:0-5491 GCA_046546395.1 Halanaerobiales bacterium | reverse complement strand
TAAGCATTTATAAAAGGAGGGGTTAGTAGTGGAAGGAATAAAAGTAGTTGTAATTGATGATTCACCATTTATCTTTAAAGCTGTAAAAAGATCTTTAGAACCCAGAGGGGCAGAGGTAATTGATAATGCTTTAAATGGAGAAGAGGGGTTGAAACTGATTGAAAAACATAGTCCAGATATAATAACCCTTGATGTCACAATGCCTGTAATGGATGGTATTGAGACTGCAAAAAGGATTTATGAGAAAAATCCAGATGCCAGAGTTATAATGATGAGTGCTATGGGTGATGATGCATTAATTAATGAAGCTAAAAGTATAGGGGTTAAAAATTTCATCCCGAAACCTTTTAAGCCAGATGTATTATATAATGCTATACTGGAAGTATTAGAGGGTGATAAATAATGTCAGATGACATTCTTGATCTATATGTTAAATACTTTAAGAAAGCCATGCAGGAAATATCGTCTGAGTTGCTGGGAATAGGGTTTAAGGAGAGTATAAACCTTGATAAAGAATTATATGAAAATAAAAAGAAGTTTGACATTATTGTGGGTATCACGGGAGACTATAAAGGGAGATTCCTTCTGGAAACCACTGAGATGACCGCAAGGATTATTTCAGAGGTAATGAACTATGGTCCTCTTGATAAAGAAAGTGATCTATATCTATATATGGGTGAATTTGTAAATATATTATCGGGTAGAGCGATTACTTTTATTAACAATCTGGATAATGGGAAGATTGTTCGCCTGACTCCACCTGCGATTTTCACCGGAGTTAATCTGGAGATATCTACACCAAATATAAAACGCAGTAATATCGTTTTTATCAGAAACAAGATTCAGATCAGACTAGATATAGGATTAGAAGGGGTGTAATTATGAACCTAACAACAAATATAGTTAATGCCTGTAATAATACGTTCCCGATGTTTGGATTTAATACAGAAATGATATCTGAAGTTACTGAGGAAAACTTAAATTCTGCAGAAGAGATAAATATACTGATAGGATTAAGTAATGGCGCCCAGGGCAATATCATTATAAGTTTTAATAAAAATACCGCTTTAGGTATTATATCAAAAATGATGGGTGGAATGGAGGTAAATGAGATAGACAATATGGGGAAAAGTGCACTCGGGGAGATGGCTAATATGGTAATGGGAACAACTATTTCAAGCATTTCTGCAGATAGTATTATTGAACTGTCTCCTCCTTCTATTGCTACGGGTAAGGATATGTATATTATGATAAGTAATGTTCCTTCTCAAAAACTGGAGTTCATATTAGATGGTAAAAAAATGTATATATCATATGCAGTACAATAATGTTCTAGTAATTAGTAAGCAGATTTAATTATATTTAATGAAGTAGTTATATTAAAAAATCATAATTTTCTTTAACTAATTATTTTAGCAATATAAGATGAAGGGGGGATAGCAGTAATGAGTAATCAGAATAATGATAGCTTTATGGATGATGAATTTTTACAGGATTTTATTGTTGAAACCCGTGAGCACCTGGAAGCTATAGAGATGGATGTACTGAATCTTGAAACCGAGCCTGGTAGTGAAAAGATAATACATAGTTTATTCAGGGCATTTCATACAATAAAAGGTCTGGCTGGCTTTGTTGATCAGAATAAAATTCAGGAAATAGCTCATAGTACAGAGACAATAATGGATCTTTGCCGAAAGGGATCTATCAGTGTTACTAAAGACATAGAAAACATTATTTTAAGTTCTGCAGATCTGATAAAGGAAATATGTTTAGATGTTTCACAGCTAAAAAACATTGATTTTATAGATAAAGTTGATACATATTTAGAACACCTTAATAAACAGAAGAATCTTTTACAGGATACAAATGAAAATACTCTGGCAGAACACTCTAATGTTGTTAGGAAAATTGGAGAAATCCTTTTAGAAGATGGTAGGATTACTAAAGATGATCTGGAGTATATACTCTCAATGCAAAAAGAGCATCCAGAAATGAAATTCGGCGAGATTGCCATTAAAGAGAAAAAGGCTAAAGCAAGTGATATAATTGCGGGGCTACGAAAACAAAAAAGCACAGAATCAGATAGTGTTACTAATGGGGGAGTTATTAGAATACCAACTAAAAAGGTGGATAACCTGGTCGATATGATGGGTGAATTGTTAATAACCCAATCTCAGCTAGAACAGGAGGCTGTCAGTAAGTTTGATCAGAATCATGAGTTTTTTAATAAATTATTGAATATGTCAAGGATTATGAAAGAAATGCAGAATGTAAGTATGTCATTAAGAATGGTTTCTTTGAAATCTACCTTCCTGAAAATTGCCCGGATTGCAAGGGATACAATTGATGATATGGAAAAGAATGTTGAGTTCACTTATCAGGGAGAGGAAACTGAAATAGATAGAAATATAGCAGAAAAGCTTCTGGAACCATTAGTTCATCTTGTAAAAAATTCTATCAGTCATGGTGTCGAATCTTCAAAAACCCGAAAAGAGAGAGGGAAAAAACTTACAGGGAAAGTTAGTGTGTCAGCTTACAGTAAAAAGGGGACTGTATATATTGTAGTAAGTGATGATGGTAATGGGATAGACCTGGATAAGGTATATGAAAAGGCGGTCGAGAAGAAAATAATTGAAGATTCAGATAAATACAAAGATAGAGAGATATTGAATTTTATATTTTTACCCGGATTTTCAACAAACAAAAATGTCGATACAATATCTGGACGGGGAGTGGGTATGGATGTAGTTAAGACAGAAATCTCAAAGATTGGAGGAAAGATTGAAGTTGACAATAATCCCGGACAGGGTTGTAAATTTGTCCTAAAGATTCCAATTAACCTTGCTGTTATGAATGGTACTATTATTAGTATTTCAGGTAAGAAATATATTATTCCTACACTAAATATTAAACAGATAATTCAAAGCAGTGAAGACCTCTGGATTAATGTAAAGGGTAAGAGGAGTATGGTTAAAGTAAGAGAATCAGTTATACCCATTATAGAATTGTCCGACTTAATAGGTGATGGTTTTCAAAAGGATAAAAGAATAATTATAGTATTTGAAGTTGATAAACAGTTACAGGCGCTTCCAGTTGATGATGTAATAGATAGGCGTGAGATTGTAGTTAAACCCATGGCAAAGGAGTTTTCAAATCTTGACTATATATCTGGTGCTTCGATATTAGGAGATGGTACAGTATCTTTAATACTGGACATAGAGACTCTATTTAAAATAAATGAGCAAAAGAAAGGAGTGAAGTAATATGGAAAATCAGGAAGATAAGTATCTGACATTTTCTCTGGGGGATGAAGAATATGGTATTCCAATTTTAAAAGTCAAAGAGATAATTGGGATGATGAAAATTACTGAGGTTCCCAAAGCACCGGATTTCGTTAAAGGTGTAATAAACTTACGCGGTAAAATCATTCCCCTTATGGATTTAAGATTGAAGTTTGACATGGAAGAATTAAAGTACACAGAAAGGACCTGTATTATTGTTATCGATATAAACCATAAGGATGTTGTCAGGCAAATAGCAGTGGCAGTTGATGGGGTAAGTGAGGTTGTCAGTATACCAGAAGAAGCCATAGAGCCACCTCCCAATTATGATAATGAAAGTGAAGATTTCCTGACAGGTATAGGTAAAGTGAAGGGTAAAGTAGTTATGCTACTAAATACTGATAAAGCATTTAATTTTAACGGGCTGGTCAAAATAAATTCTCTAACTGAGGAGTGATAAGAAATGTTTAAAAACATGAAGCTTAATACAAAGATAATTTCTATCTTATTAATCGTAAGTTTGATTCCGTTTATTGGTATAAGTTTGTTTAGTTATAATACTGCTCAAAACTCTATATTGCAACTCTCTTACGACAGGATTCAAACCTATTCAGAACAGAAAGTAGCCAGGATAAAAAACTGGTTTGATAATATGAAAAATAATACAGTGGTTCTATCCAGAGCTGAAGGCATTTACGAATCATTAAATATACTACAGGAAGCAAATGGGCAACTTGATTCACCGGGATGGCAGGAAAGAGAGAAATATCTTTCTTCCTTTCTTCCTTTTGCCAGGGATGAATTTGATATGGCCATGATCAATATATTTGACATAAATGGAAGAATTGTATATTCATCTATTCCTGAAATAGTAGGGGAAGACTTGAGTACAAGTGATTATTTTCAGAAAGCAGTAACGGGTCAGGTAGCCACTTCAGAGATGTTCTACTTTGATGAAGTGGAGGCTAATGTTATTGTAATAGCTGCCCCTATTTATTCAGAGGGTAATAGTGGTGAAATTATCGGTGTATTTACAAATGTGATACGCCAGCAACTATTGTCTGATATGGTTATTGAGGGTGTAGAACGCCTTGGTGATAGTGCAGACTTTTACCTGCTTAATGAAGCTGGGGTTTTACTATCACAGCCCAGGTTTGGGGACCATGAAGTCCTGCAAACGAGGTTTGATACTGAGGGTGTAAACAACCTGGCTAAGGGTATAAGAAATCAGAATACAAATTTTGAATATCAGAGTAAATATGAAGACTATCGAGGAATAGAAGTTTTAGGTGCAGCCAATGTATTGACAATGCAGGATCGATTTTATGGATTGGTGGTAGAGTTAGACTCAGCTGAAGCCCTGGCACAAGCAGATAGGTTGCGCACTATGATATTCATTGTTTGTGCAATAGTTACAGTTCTGATAAGCTTAATTGGCTGGTATTTTGCTAATTCTGTCAGCAAACCGATTATTAGAATATCTAATTCTCTCCGTGCATCTGCAGAACAGATTTCTTCTGCTTCAGAACAGTTATCTTCATCAAGTCAGCAGTTAGCAGAAGGAAGCGCAGAGCAGGCTTCGTCGTTGGAAGAAACTTCATCAACAATGGAAGAATCCGCTTCCATGATAAAACAAAATACTGAGAATACCAAGCAGGCTGCAGTGTTGTCGAAAGAGGCCACAAAATCAGCCAGAAAAGGTAATCAGGAAATGGATAATATGATGGAATCTATGTCTGAGCTAAAGGATTCCAGTGATGAGATATCAAAAATAATTAAGGTTATTGATGATATAGCCTTCCAGACAAATATCCTTGCCTTAAATGCCGCTGTAGAGGCTGCAAGAGCTGGAGATGCTGGTATGGGATTTGCGGTTGTAGCAGAAGAGGTCAGGACTCTGGCTCAAAGAAGTGCCAAGGCTGCCAAAGATACATCAAATATTATTGAAAAAAATATCAGTCTTGCTGAGCAAGGTGTAGATGTCTCAAGAGAAGTAAATGAAACGCTTACCGAGATTTATGAACAATCTCAGAAAGTAAGTGAATTAATGGATGAAGTTACTGCAGCCAGTGAAGAGCAGACAAAGGGAGTCTCTCAGATTAATCAGGCAATGTCACAGATGGACCAGGTTGTACAGGAAAATGCCTCTTCAGCAGAAGAGAGTGCTTCTGCATCTGAAGAACTTGCTGCTCAGGCACAGAATATGCAGG
>JBKGXW010000127.1:0-5827 GCA_046546395.1 Halanaerobiales bacterium | reverse complement strand
ACTTAGAAATGGGAGGGTTTAATTACATGAGACGGTTTATATGTATGTTTTTAATCGTGTTTTTAGGGGTCAAGTGACAGCAGCAAAATAGCTTTTGCCTCTATTCATGAAGCCGGTGACATTTTTATCATGAATGCTGATGGTAGCAATACCCAGAAATTAACGAATTCACCTACAGGAACCTATAGTACACATCCAGCCTGGGCTCCGGAGAATTTTGAAATGGATTAAGCCTGCGAAAAATACTGAAATTGACTTTACGCTGCATATAGTTTCAATAAGTAATGTTTTAATTGAGTAAGATAAATATAAAAAGAGGGAGGAAAAGTAAGATAGTGAAGAAACGTAAAATACTGTATAAATGTAAAATACTGAATATACGTATATTTTTACTTTTAGTATTGGTGCTGATTCTTGGAACATTTTCTACAGCCGAAGCAGAAGATAAAGCTGAATTAAGAATTATTGTTATGTTTGATGAGACTGATGTCAGCCTTGAAGCACAGGTGATGTTGTTACATGGATATATTCCAACTATGTTAAATCCTGGTGAGGAAAAATCTGTATCACTCGAACCGGGAGATTATCAGATGACGGTTATACTGCCGGAAAAGAAGCAGGAAGTTCTTCCTGTACAAGAAATTATTACTCTAGAGTCCGCTGAGAAAAAAGAAATAACTTTTGAACTGCAAGCAATGCCAGGTATGTCAGGTGATGAACTGCCTGATATGACAGGTATGATGCCGGAAAATGATGAAGATGAATTTGATCCTGAAGAGGCCACAGAAGCTGAACTGCGGGAGATTCTGGATTCAGAAGATGAGGAAGAGCGGAAGGCGGCTTTTAATGAACTCTATGCCCGTCAAAAAGTTCCGTTTCTGGGTGAGATGTTGAACCATCAGCTGGGAGAGGTGCGGAAATTATCACTTGAAAAATTATCTGATTTAACAACATCAGAATGTGGAGCTCCCACCGGTCCCATTGATGATAATAAGGCGGAAATAATTGAATGTCTCCAGGATCCTTATTTACCAGCCAGGATAAAAGCAATTTGGATTATGGGGAACTATAAGGAATTTCCTTATGAAGTGCTGCCGACATTAATTGAATACCTGGAAGACCCTGAGGTTGATGTAAGGTATGCTGCCATCAGGGCCCTTGATTTTGGGCTTGGGAGTGAGGGTAAAGATAGGGAGGAAGTAATTAATGCTTTAGTTGGCAGGGTTGAAAACGATAAAGAAGCCAGTATTCGCAGGGCAGCAATATATTCCCTTCGTAGAACCACTGATTCCCGGGTGTATAAGGTTCTCGCCGCAGCTCTAGCTGATGAGGACCCGAAAGTTCGCAGAACGTCTTCCGAGGTGTTGAGTGAATTGGGAGCGTCTGCATCTATACTGAAAGAGATAACAGCAGCTCTGAAAGATCATGATCCCTACCTCAGGAGTAATCTTTTAAGGGCCTTGCAGAAACTTGATAGCGCAGAGTTGCAGGGAGTAATCCCTACGATTGCAGAACTACTAGAAGATGAAGAACGATATGTTCGAATTGAGGCAATCAGGGTTATACGTTCTGCCGGTCCAGCAGGGGCTGAGGTCTTAGCCTCTTTGATTAATGCTTTATCAGATGAGAGAACAGAAGTAATACAGGAAGTAGCCTGGACAATAGATGCCCTTGGTCCGGAACACGCCAGGAAAGCCCTACCGGAACTTTTGAAATGGCTTACAGTTGAATCTTCAGAGTTTGGTACTTTAAGCAATCAGGCTGATACGATATTTGCAATATCCGAGGCAATTGTAACTATTGGTGAACCGGCGATTCCTGGTTTGACAGAACTGCTTTCTCACCATTTAGTGGAGACCAGGGCAAGAAGTGCCGGTATTCTGGGTAGAATAGGTCCGGCTGCTGAGAGTGCAGTACCCAAATTAACTGAATTGTTATATGATGAAAGCGAAGATGATGCGGTTCGAGATCAAGCATACCATGCCATAGAACATATTACCGGTAAAAAACCAGAACTCTAGTAATTATAAAGTGAGTTCTTAGTTTACTAAAATGCAGACACTAGAAGGAATTAAGGATTTTGGTATCTCCCATAGCTCTCACTTGAAGAAGTGAGAGTTATGGTGTTAGTTAGCTATTTGGATAAAGAAGTATGATAAAAGATAAACAGAGGAAGGGGAAATAAAGATGAAAAAAAGAAGAATGATAAAATCTTCACTAGTGGTATTGGTGCTATTTTTATTGCTTCTAACACCCTGTGCTGCAGGTAGTACCGGTGCTATGGATGAAATATGGAATAGGCTAGTGTTTAATAAAGATCAGTCTTTTACTTATGATTTGCAGAGAGGAACAGAAACTATTGGTAAAATAACAATCTCGGTAACAGATAGCCAGAATGATATAATAAGGCTAATTGTAGAAGGAAATTATTATGATGAAAATTTTAATGCTTCAACTCTTTTATTAGAAGCAGGGGATTTTGAAGATTTTTTTGATAATTTCATGACTATTATATCAGAGGAATCACCCTATGAAGTTAAGGAAGTATTATTCTATACAATCTTTTTCAGTCCCTATTCAGGAATTCCTGTTTATGGGGGTGAGCTTTTTTCCGTCCAGGATAGCCAGATTACTGATGAGCAAGGTGCACCCTATTTGCTTCAAGATCTTAATATTAAAAAAGAGTATGCTGGTTATGAAGGTAGTTTAGTTCACATTAAATCTCAAGAAAGATTTAATTATTTGTTGACACAGGTGGGGGATGATGAAGTAGATCTAAATTTAGAAATGTGTATTAGTCCTGATTTGCCTTTGCCTTTAAGGGCTGTTGCCGAGATAGCTTTAGATAGTGAAAAAAATTATTATGCTGCAGAATTAACTAATTACACACCTGAAAGTAAATATACAATCCAGGAAAAAGACAGTGCTTCTGCAAAAAACAAACTTATTGAGCTAGAGGAATATTTCAGGGCCAGTGACCTTAATATTGGAGAAAGATATCCCAAATATCATGAGATGGTGGGGGCTGCAGCTGGTTTTGGTATAGAGATTGAAGGTAAAGAAGTTGAATTATATTACTTTGATCTGGAAACTGCTGATACAGCTACGATAAAGAGTTTCGAGGAAGCCCGTGAGACAGGAAAGCTTTGTCCTCCTAATTCTAATATGGAAATGTCGGTAATTATTAAAGGGAACATAATGCTTATAGGATTAGAATATGGTGATTTCTATACACATCCTGCTAAAGATGAAATAATTGAGTTATTTAACAACTATAAGGCTGATTAAGTCTCCTATTGGTTTTGACCCTGTATGTTTAAAAACCAGAATGAAGATTGAACATGAAGTATAAAGGATATTTGTTGATTGTGATGGTCGTGTTAGTTTTATCGGTTCATCTACTGACCCCTTAACTGGAACAACTTTAGGCTTATTCATACAGATTGATGAAAGGGTTAGTTACCCTTTATCGCCTATAGATTCACTAATGAATTTGGTTTAGTTTAGAAAGAAGGAGGCTTATGGAATGAAAAAATCATTCTATGTTTTATTAATATTAATAACGCTTTTGCTTTTAGCAGGCTGTGGTCAAAATGGTGATCAGAGCAACAAATACAGTCTTTTTTTAGAAATTGAAGGAGAGGGAGAGGTTTTTTCTGGAGAACTCAAGATGGAAGATGGGATAAAATATCAATTTGACGAAGGGACTGTTAAGTTAACAGCTATTCCAAATGAAGGCTGGCAGTTCAGTAAATGGAAAGGAGATGCTGCAGGGGAAAACAGCTCAACTACAAATATCCTGATGGATAAGAATAAATCAGTAACCGCCGTATTTATCGAAGACGAAGGAGACCCAGAAGATCCGGTAATAGAGACAATTATAGAAGTAGAGAATATAGAACTGCCATCTGGAACAACAGAAGATGAGGCAATAGCAGCCCTGGCAGCAAGTACAGTAATTATAGATAGTGATGGTAATGATTATCAGGTTGATTTAGAGTGGACAATAACAGACTATGATGGGAATTCAGCTGGTGAATATACAGCAATAGGGACTTTTGAACTGCCAGAAGGGGTAGAGCAGTCAGAACCCCCAGTGGACTTAATTGTAACGGCGACTGTGACTGTTTATATTAATCCTGATAATTTTGACTTTGATATATCCACCAGGACAATTACAGGATATAATACTGAAGGTGGTTTAGATGTAGTAATTCCAGTGGAAATCAATGGAGTTCCTGTAGAACATATTGGTGAGTTAGTTTTTGATAGCCTGGAGATTAGCAGTGTTGAATTTCCAGATGGCCTGAAATCTATTGGAAATAAGGCTTTTTATAATAATAAGCTCAGCAGTGTGGTAATACCTGATAGTGTAGAATTAATTGGCATATCTGCTTTTGAAGATAATCTTATTGATAATCTGCTTTTACCTGAAGATATAGTGAGTATAGGCGGCAGTGCTTTTCGATCAAATCAATTAACCGCTGTTGAAGTTCCAGTTAGATTAGAAAAAATAAATAGCTATCTTTTTAGTGATAATCAACTAAATACCTTGATTATACCGGAGGGTGTAAAAAGGATAGGACAGTTTGCCTTTAGTAACAATAGCCTTATGAGTGTCGATATAGGAGAGAGTGTAGAAAGTATTTCGGACTATGCCTTTTATGATAATGAGCTTAGCAGTCTTGAAATTCCTGATAGTGTAAATAACATTGGAAGCTACGCTTTTGCTGATAATCTTATAGATACTATCATTATTGGTTCTTGCGTAACCATGGGGTCTCATCTAGTATCAAATTCTGATAATAATTTCAGAGATGCTTATAACGATGGAGGTATAGGTCTGTACTATAAGGATGGTGATGAGTGGATAAGAATGACCCATCCCGGGTTTTTCACTTTCGCCAATGCTTATGTCTGGGATTATGATACTGCAGGTGGTCTGGATGTAATTATTCCAGAGGAGATCGATGGATTTTCTGTAGAAGGTATAGGTTTTGAGGCATTTATTGAAAAGGGTATTGATAGTATAATCTTGCCGGAGGAACTGAAAACTATTAGAAGTTGTGCGTTTAGTGGTAATAATTTGACTAGCTTAGATTTACCAGATAGTATAGAAAGCATAGGGAGTAATGCCTTTTTTAGAAACCAGCTTACAGAGCTAAGGCTTCCTGATAGCATAGATACTATAGACAGATGGGTTTTTGCGAATAATCAGCTTACTACGATAAATATACCTGAAACCGTAGAAAGAATAGAACAATATGCTTTTTGTTCTAATGAAATTAGCACCATTATACTACCTGATGGTCTAATAACTCTAGAAGACAGTGCATTTTCGGCAAATCAATTGACCAGAATCCAGATACCTGAAAGTGTAGAAGAAATTGGATTTGGAGCCTTCAGGCAAAACCAGCTTGAAAGTGTAATAATACCTGATGATGTAGAATTGGGCAAAGAGGTTTTTGTTTATAATAGTACACTTGCTGAGATAAATATTGGCCAGAATGTTACAATTGGAGATAATTTGATTTCCAGGATGGATAATGATTTCCGGGAAGCATATGAAATTGGAGGAGCAGGAGAATATCACCTGGTAGGAGGAGTCTGGGAAAAACAGTAAAAAAGATAATAAGCCATATCTGAAAATGTAAAATAAAGAGGAAGTGTATATAACAAGAGGAGATTGGTGGCAAATCCATCAATCTCCTCTTTAGGTTAATCTGGCACATAAAATATATAATAAAATTACTTCTGTATATTGATAGATAATTGAAAATAAGAAAAGGAGAAAAGAAGTATATGGATAAGTATATATGAAAAGGTA
>JBKGXW010000126.1:0-5869 GCA_046546395.1 Halanaerobiales bacterium | reverse complement strand
CTGTCACGGCTTCGATGGTTTAGTGCTAACCTGTCCTTGCATGACCTGTCCTTGCGTGACCTGTTTTTGCGTAAAAAATGAAGGTTCATTGAGACAAGATTTTGTTACCCGGCTTCTGATTCAGTTCCTGTAAGACCATTTTAAATATGGAGTGTCTGTGCTGTAAGACAGACCAGACATCTGGACATGTTTAATAGAATAGAAAAGAAAAAAGAGGTTTATTCCAGGAATAGACCTCTAGTTTATATCTTTATATGATTTTTGCTGGTATTTTTGTAATTTATTTATGCATAATCTATATTTATTTACGCAATTTTGTTATACATTTTAGTCAGTCGGGCTTTTTTACGTGAAGCATTATTTTTATGGATAATACCTCTGTTTGCAGCTTTATCAATCACCTTGATAGTTTCCTGCAATTGTTCTTTAGCCTCAGCCGCATTTCCTTCATTAACTAATTTTTCGAATGATTTAATGGAACCTTTCAATTTTTCCTTCCACTCTTTATTACGTTCAGCTCTCTTGGCAGCGGTTTTTACTCTTTTCTTTGCTGATTTAATGATTGGCATTCCATTCACCTCCCTATAGGTACAATTGGTATATTAAAATTAAGAAATTGTTTTATTGGCCAAGAAATTTTTCTATTATTTCTGCCATCAAGAAAATCACTTTAGAAATTAAGATGGCCAAGCCAAATTCTTTAATGATGACACGGAATCATTTAAGTACAATCCTTTTGACAGCATTATAATTTTAACACGAGATTTCAGAAAATGCAAGGTTTTGCATAGAAAAAATTAAACTGGATAAAATATTAATGCCTTAGCTTGGTATAGACTATAATCAGGGGGTGATCAATATGAGAGGTATGGTAGGATCAATAGTTCGGTTTATTGTATCTGCACTGGTTTTACTTGCTGTTGGGTACATTGTACCTGGCTTCAGTATGGTTGGTTTTGTCAATGCATTACTGGCAGCTATAGTAATCGCCGTCCTTGGATATGTAATTGAGTCTATCTTTGGTGAAAACATTTCACCCCAGAGCCGTGGTGTTGTAGGCTTTTTCACATCTGCTGTTGTAATATATCTGACTCAGTTCATTATAGAGGGACTATCAGTATCAATTCTTGGTGCTTTAATAGCAGCATTTGTAATTGGTTTAGTAGATGCCTTTGTTCCAACTGAATTGAGATAAAAGGGGTTCTAATATGGATAATAATAATTATAAGCAGCAAAATAATATTAAGCAAAATAAGGAAAATACTATGCAAAAATATGAACAAAACAGAGAACAATATAATGGCCAAAATGCAGGATATGAAAATTATGAATATCAAAACAATGATCCCACAATGGGTAATGATTACAGGAATATTCAGGCAAATAATAGCTATGATAACTTTGAATACAGAAACCAACAATTATATAATGGATATGAACAGTCCAATAGTATAAATGAATATCCTGATGATGACACACTGGTACAGGGTGACCTGATGAAGGGTTTTGCACCTGATGCCCATGACCTGGCTGTTGATGCCCATGACCTGGCAGTTCAGCGTACAGGCGGTGAAGTACAGGGTGTTAGTGTAGTAGAAGAAGAAACAGATAATGCCAAGATAACCAGAATAGATGTTATGAATGAACAGGGTGCTCAGACTATAGGTAAACCTATTGGGCGTTATGTAACCATTGAATCTGATGGCTTAAAGGGTCAAAATAGGATGGTTCATGATGAGATCAGTGAGATCTTTGCTAATGAGCTTCAGGCAATAATTAATTTTGATCAATTAAGACCACATCCAAATCTTGAACCTACTATTTTTGTAGTAGGGCTGGGGAACTGGAATGCAACTGCAGATGCCCTGGGTCCACAGGTTTTAAATCACCTGATGGTAACACGCCATCTCTATCAGGAGGCACCACCTGAGCTTCGCAAGGGACTTCGTCCGGTCTGTGCTCTATCACCAGGGGTTTTAGGTCTTACAGGTGTACAGACTGCAGAAATTATTAAGGGTGTTGTACAGATGGTCCAGCCAGATTTGATCATAGCTATCGATGCCCTGGCAGCCCGACATACAGGGAGACTTGCAAATACTATTCAGATCAGTAATACGGGAATTGCTCCGGGTTCAGGTATCGGCAAAGCCCGGATGGCAATTAACCAGGAGACCATGAATATACCCGTTGTTGCAGTTGGTATTCCTACAGTGGTACATGCTATGACTATCGTCAATGACGCAATGGAGGAGATGTTAAAGGGGGATATCTTTTCAAAGGTTGAACGGGAAAGATTTCGTCATATAGAGGAGAGGGAGAAGAAGAGGATGATCGGTAACATCCTGGGTCCATTTATGGGTGGTATGGTTGTTTCTCCCAAGGGTATTGATGAATTGATACTGGATGTTGGAAGAATATTAGCTGGAGGAATCAATGTAGCCTTACATCCAGATATCACTCCTGAGAATCTTTCGCTGTATTTGTAATACTATGTGAAAAATATAAATTGATGTGTAGTTTATTTAAAAAATAATAATTAATATAGTTTTTCTAACTGAATAATTCATCTGGATCAAAGAGAGGTATGTGTGCCTCTCTTTTTTAGTTCAATAAACCTGTTCTAAGTCACTATTTTTTCTCATAATAATTTTATGGGAGGAATAGTCATGTCCATTAAAAAGTATAAATTTGTATTTATAGTGCTTATAGCAGTTATACTTATAATATTGAATATCAGGAAATATAGAGAAATGAATGATGTTGTAGTCCCTGTTTGGTCAAGCTATGATGAGGAGTATTATAACAATAAGGATCTAACCACCATGGATAAAATCCGGAATACTTTCAGTGTTGACCGACTGGTCTATGGTTTAACCAGGGTAAGACTCCGTGCACCTCTGACTTATCTGAAAAGAGAAATACCTATACTTGCTTACTATACACCTGAAGAACTAAAACAGCAGACAGAGACCATCTATAGGCCTGAATCAAATCAAAATAGTATTATTAGGTTGAAATTTAATATACAGGATGAAGCGGATTCCAGCGGGAATGTGAATATTGAGAAGGAAGAAGAGTCCATTGACATTCCAGATAATAGAGAAATAACTCCCGAACAGCGTCCATTAATAGCTATTTATCATACACATACATCTGAAACATATATGGATGATCCCAGGAATCAGGATAATAATTATCATGTTCTTCCCGGTAATATAGGGAATGTGGGGAAGGTCGGTATTGAAATGGCACGTATTCTATCTGAAGAATATGGCTTCAGGGTAATCCACACTACTAAGATACATGATGAAACATATAATAGGTCATATTTTAACTCGCGAAATACTGTTAAAAGTCTGCTGGCTGCAAATCCCGATATTGATTTAATAATCGATATACATCGTGATGGGATAAAAGCAAATTTATCACGCGATATGCTTACTACAGTTATTAAAAATCAAAGAGCGGCCAAGGTGATGATTGTGATAGGAAATGGCAAGTATAACTACGGAGAACTGAGTGATATAAATAAACAGTACAACTGGGAAGAAAACCTTAAGTTTGCAAACTCCATGTCAGCAGTAATGGATAGCATGTATCCGGGACTATTGCGAAGAGTAGAGATTAGAGATACCACTGCTAACCGCTATAATCAGGACCTTCACCCCAGGTCGATATTACTGGAGATGGGTGACTACCGCAATACAACCCAGGAAGCCCTGGAAGCAGCAAAGTATGTGGCAGATGTGATTGGGGCGATGTATTGAGATGGGGTGGAACTATAGTCTTTTTTATTAAATGATTAGTTATTAGGTTTAAATTTTAAAATTTGTTAAACTTTACTGATTTGTGTGGTAAACAAAATGATATATGTTAAAATTATATGTTTAAACCCCTGAGTAAAACCGGGGGTTTTGTCGTAATATAATATAATTTATAAAATAAATATAAATTAGATTAAAAAATTACTATGAAACTAAAAAATGTTATAAGGCATGCAGGAATTATCAGTAAAATAGAAGAAATACAGAAACAAGATGATGATTCCTGGGAGTCTGTTATAAATACCGATGTAATAGAAGATTATTCAAGTTATGAATATCAAGTTGATGATGCATTATTTTCGACAGGAGAATATCAATGGAGAATAAAAGGACGTAATGCGCCGGTATTAAACCCAGATATTGATTTAAAAGAGGGTGATAGGCAAGTAACAATGAATATTAGATACAAGGTTCCTGATCGTGGACTCGGCGGAATACCGCATTGTTCAAATGAAGTTCCGTATGGATATGAAACTGATCAATATAGAGAACATACTGATTTATATACCAGAAGTATAATGGCTATTTATAGGAATGGAAATATGAATTATGCATGTTTTGAGTGGAATTATTATGCTGTTTATTCAGAGATCGCAAATGATATTTATCCAAGTAGCCGTGACCAAAGCTATGCCATAATTGGTAGTAGTTTTTAGTCAAAAATCGAAACAAAGGAAGTGTTATTCAATGATAAGGAAATTTCGAATAATATTTTATATAATACTTGTATTACTTATCCTAACATCATGTCAGTCAGGATATAATGAAATTAAATTACAGTCAGGTAAGATAGCATTTATTTCGAGCAGAAATAATAAACTAGAGATATTTATAGCTGATGAATATGGAAATAATGTAAAAAAAATAATGGATACTGATAATCATATAACTAATTTTTCTATCAGTCCAGATAGAAGATATCTCATATTAAATGAAGCGAAAAAGAAAAATAACAGATTAAATGGAGTAGGATTATATTTGCTAAATTTAGAAAGTGGAACGAAAAGGCTAATAGATGAAGGAGGTTCACATCCCGCTTGGAGTCCTAACGGAAAGAGATTTGTATATGAGAGGTCCACACCAGATGGAGGGTTTGTAGTTGTAAATGATCCTTTATTAAATAATGAAAAAGTCCTTTTCAATTCTGGAGATTATATTATACCTGTAGGGTGTTCATGGTCGCCAGATGGCTCTGAATTATTACTGATGCATTATGCATCCATGAGTGATGGTAGATTTTTAAAAGTATATAATATTGAAGAGGACAGATTTAGAGAGATAAAGCTCGATCTTTCAAAAGGGGTTTTCAATGCAGAATGGTCTCCTATAGGCCATATAATAGCTGCAGGATTGAATTCACCAACACGAGAGAAGAATGAAATAATCTTGATTGATGCTGATACTCGAAAAATAACACATTTGACTACAATAGAAAATGCCTTACATTATTCATTAAGTTGGTCACCAGATGGAAAGAAAATACTATATCATGCTATATATAAACCCCAAAATGAATTTCAGGGGACATGGCCTAGAAGTGATGATAATATGGATGTATATCTTTATGATATCGGAAATAATGAGACAAGAAATATTAGTAATTCAGATTCTACGGACATTCATCCACAATGGATACCTTAGTGTAAATTGATATGAATAATAAAACTCTCAGTGAATTATTTACTGGGACTTTTATTTTTTACACGAGAAATATTATTGGGTTTATAACAGTATATCTGACCCTGCCTTTAGCTACAGGGACAATGGTTTCCTGGAAGGGCTGAGGTATAATAATGGTACAGTAACTGAGATCAGTCCTGATAGTGATTACAGGATAGAGAATATAGAGGTAAGTAGGAATACTGGTTCCAATGATACACTACTTGATATATCCTACAGGTATGATGAAAATAAGAACGTCATTAAGAGGATAAACAAACTTACAGACAATACCAATCAATACCACTATGATGAACTGGATAGACTGGTTTCAACAGACCTTGAAGGTACCTTCTATGGAGAAAGAACAGGAGAAAAGGGTTATG
>JBKGXW010000125.1:0-6172 GCA_046546395.1 Halanaerobiales bacterium | reverse complement strand
AGGAGTGGAGTATAAGGGAATGACAATGGACATAATGGCCCTTGCCGATGCAGGTCTAATGATCACCTTCGGGGTAGAATTTTAAATTTTTCTGGATTATTAAAATTAATGTAATCTAGATTACATACAAATAATAAGCAGGGCTATATAATAATAGTAACAATAGTGATTACTATTAAAAATTACATAATAAATATCAAATTATAGTTAATACTTTAAAGTTATAGCTGAATTTCAGAAATCAAGCAGGGAAAATTCAGAGAAGAGCACAGAATATCAGGAGAGTAATTAAATAGAAAGCAACTACCAGATAATTGTTAAGAAAGAAAGTATATAGACAATAAATGGTTTCGGGTCATACTAATAAAAAATCCACTACTCAAAAAGTTGATAGTTATGGTCCGGAACTGTTCACTATATATTAATAAGTCTATAATTCTATAAGAGTATAAATTAAATAAGCATATAAGAACATAAGTAAAATAAATATAAGTTTACAAGAGTATAAATCAAAATGAGGCTTAATGGTAATAGAAATTCCCGAATGTTTTTGAATAAATCTGAAAATAATATATAGCATTAAATATAGCTAACTACAAGTAATCATATAAGAAATGACTATACTGTAGTTATAATAGTATAAGGAGAAACAATTAAGAAACTATAGTTAAAAGAAAATTAAGTGTATAAGAATATAAGTTATGATAGAAAATATAAGGTAGTAGTTTAGAAAAAATATAAGCATATAACTGAAGGCATATAATATATAAATAGCAAATAACAGATAGAAATAGATACAGAATCTAGCAAGTTAGCATTAAAACTAGCTATGTTAGGTAGCGGTCACTGATAGTGGCCGTGTTAATGGCCTACTACCCCGGGTCGTTAACTATATGGATCCTCCTTTTAGTAGCTGCCCGGTTAGGGCAGCTATTTTTGGAATAATATTTTTAGAGTTTTCTTGATAATTGTTGATAATGTAGCCGGACATTTTTCAGTGTAGGTACTTAAGTATATGTATTAAGTATATGATTAAATTATACACGGACAATTAAATGCTGCAACTAAACTGATGGAGTACGTGGGATTTAAAATTATTTACTGGAGGTGAAAAATTATGACAAAAGGTCCTGAAGACCTACCACAAAATGAGCTACCTGAAATTAAGGATAAGAAACCACCTTTTTACAAGAGTGAGCCTGAAAACCTGGAAGTAAAGAATGATAATTTACTCAACTTTCTAAATCAGATATTAGATGCCAGACAATTAAATGAGGCACGTGACAAAAAAGATAGTTTTGAGATTGAGAATAAGATAAAGGAGATGGACTGCAAATGGAAGAAGGGTGTTTTGCTCTATATCAGTAGGAGGCTGTTATCAAATGGAGATAAACTGAAACTTATAAAAGAACATTATGTTATGAAAGATAAGTTGGAGCGTTCCAGGATAGAACAATTTGAAGATGTGATAAAAAAGTTGAATGAAGAAGAGGCCACTGATTTATTGACCTACCTTGTTAAGAATGGAGACTTTATCAGTCTAAATAAAACTGGAAAAATATCCAGGGTACTAAAGGAAGAGTAAAAGATATACTCAGGCATTTTGCACCACAGGATGCCGTATTTGAACAGTTTGTACAGAAACTGTTTAAGGTTGCTATTAAACTGAAGGATTTTGATTAAAACTAAATGTAGAAGTTGTCCTCAGGATAAAGGTTAAAGAAATCTATAAGATGGTTAGGTTAGTTGTTTGATGGACTGTTGCATTGGTAATATTACTGATAGCAGCAGTTTTTGCTTGCTGAAGGGATGTCTCCACTTAAAAAAAAGTAGATGTAGATTTTTCGAAGGTTCAAGATAAAAATTTTCTACAGAACAGGCAGGAATACAATCATCAGTTGTGAAATATGTATATAGGGAAAGAAATTGTGGTAATGCATATTTAATGAAATTATTAAAAAACGAGATGTTTTATAGGATCAATTAAATAGCTGAAGACAGTAGGATTAACGGAGGGTAAACAATGTCAAAGCTAAGTTTTAAACTAGACATGGACCAGGATTTTGCAGAATTTGACCCGGCTTTGAAAAGAGATATGAAGATGTCCACTCTAGAAGGGGCATTTACTACATTGATGGGTACATTGATTGGAGGGGCCTTCCTTACTGGATTTGCTATATCTCTGGGGGCAGATAGTTTCATAATAGGTATTCTGGCATCTCTGCCATTGCTGGCAAATACGGTTCAGATCTTTGGATCATATCTGATAGACAGAATGGGTGATACCAGGGAGGTCTGTATAAGGTATGTATTATTACATCGTATTTTCTGGCTGTTAATTATATTTTCACCTTTCTTACTTTTACGACTAGAATTGACAGACCTTAGAATCTGGACTTTTGTCGTTCTGCTGGCAGTAGCAAGTCTTTGTGCCTCGATATCCAGTGTATCATGGACTTCATGGATGGCTGACCTTATCCCTCAGAAGATAAGAGGGCGGTTTTTTGCATCACGAAATATGATATCCCAGATGATTGGCATGCTGACAGCTATTCTGGCTGGTTTCTTTGTAGATTACTGGCAGGGATTATCAGAAAATACTCAATCTCAAAGTTATGGTTTTATCTATTTATTTGCTATTGGAACGATTTTCGGATTTATAAGTATTTTTCTTTTAAAGAAAACCAGTAAATCAAATAAAGTTATCAGGACAGATGGGGGATTTCTTAAAAAACTGAAACTACCCTTTAAATATGTGAGTTATAAACACCTGATTGTATTTACGGCCTGCTGGGGTTTTGCAGTTAGTCTGGTCAGCCCTTTCTTTAGTGTATATATGATCAAAACACTGGAAATACCTTTTACTTTAATAACACTCTTTGGGGTTGTCTCAGGTATAACAGGGATTATCGGGATGCGTCTCTGGGGGAGATTTATCGATAAATACGGTCCCAAACCCCTGCTCTACCTCTGTTCTATAGGTGCCAGTATCATACCGACACTCTGGATATTTGCATCTCCAGATAATTATACAATTATCTGGTTTATCAACATTATATCAGGTTTTTTCTGGGCGGGTATTGGTCTGGCCTCCAGTAATATGATGATGAATCTGGCTCCATCAGAAGATAATGCAGTGTTTTTTGCAGTATTTGCGGCAATTACCGGGATTACTGCTGCTCTTGCTCCTATATTCGGCGGTTATCTCGGCACCTTATATAATAATATTGAAATATTCAGTATCACAGGCCTGAAACTCCTCTTTATTACCAGCAGTATCCTACGTCTGTCAACAATACTATTGTTGAGAAGGATAAGGATTATAAATAATGCTACGATAAAAGAGGTATTTGCCAAGTTTAACAGTTGGTACAGGTTTTTACCCATCTACAATATGAGCCGTTTCTCGGTCTTCAACCTGAACTACCGCGGTAATATTACCTTTCTTGTAACAAGGGGTATGATCAATATTGAATTGATGCTGGAAGAATTGATGAAGAAAAAGAAAAAAATACTCTGGTTTAAAGATGATCTTGATAGAAGCGAAAATGATGAATAAATGTGAACTTAGATCTAGATCATATCAAGGCTTAGATGAAGTTCTTAATACGTCATAAATACTAAGTAAGCTATATGCCCGAAAAATCTACTTGCTAAAAGGAGGACTTTTTAAATATTTGAATAATATATAATATATATAGCTTATATAATATGCAGTATTTTTTTTGCAGGAAAATACAACCGGTTGCATAAAATCTGTGAGCGGGTTTCACAGGCACTGGGAGAGTCGCTGAATGCTGCACTGGACTGCTAAATATGGGCTTTTAAAAACTGTAGACTTTGTAGACTAAAAAAGGGGGTAAAAGTTATGGAAATAAAGAATATATTATATATTCATACACATGATACAGGCAGGTATATCCAACCCTATGGCTATAATGTACCGACACCGAACCTGATGAAGCTTGCTAAAGAGGGGACCACTTTCCGTCAGGCATATAGTGTTGCACCGACATGTTCTCCCAGTAGAGTCGGACTACTGACCGGTATGTCACCACATACTGCCGGAATGTTGGGACTGGCTCACCGCGGTTTTGCTGATCTGGACTATAAGAAGCATCTGGTTCAGTACCTCAACAGAGAGGGAT
Organism: Halanaerobiales bacterium; assembly: GCA_046546395.1. Lineage (GTDB taxonomy): Bacteria > Bacillota > Halanaerobiia > Halanaerobiales > DTU029 > JBDNGI01. The sequence continues at coordinate 2,024 of JBKGXW010000125.1, read as the reverse complement.
TTAAAACAGTGCTCTGTGGTATGCAGCATGAGGCTCCGCGTTCAGAGATGATTGGTTATCAGGAGATTCTTGATTCAGAAGATGATATAATGAATGATGAAAAAAATGCAAAACGGGTGGCTGATTACATACAGAGGGAAACTGGAAGGAACAATCTCTTTCTCTCATTTGGGATGGAATATACCCACCGTCCATACCCGGAACCGGCTGAAGAAATCAATCCTGATTACCTCAGATCGCCATTCCCTGTCTATGATAACAGACAAACCAGAGAGGATATGGCGGGATTTCATACTTCAGTCAGGAATGCAGATAGCTGCATAGGTATGGTTTTGAATGCATTAGCGGAATCAGAGTTGGCTGAGAACACCCTGATTATCTATACAACTGATCACGGAATTGCCTTTCCCAGAATGAAATGCAATTTATATGATACAGGAGTAGGGGTTTCTCTGATAATGAAGTATCCAGGTAATAAAAGAGAAGGGGAAACTGTAGATGCCCTGGTTTCCCAGCTAGATATTTTCCCAACGATCTGTGACCTTTTTAGATTGCGAAAACCCGAATGGTTACAGGGAAGAACAATCTATCCCCTTTTGCAGAAAGAGACGGAGAAAATACGTGAGCAGATTTTTACTGAGGTTACATACCATGCCGCCTATCAACCCATGCGTTCAGTAAGAACCGAACGTTACAAGCTCATTCGTTATTTTGATGAGCAGGGAGTAGTACCGGCAAATATTGATGACAGTTTGAGCAAAGAGTTCCTGATTGAACACGGTTATTTAAATCAACTTAAGGATAACGAGCTATTATTTGATCTTTACTTTGATCCAGTTGAAAGGGTTAATCTGATGGGAGATGAAAAATACCAGCAGATTTATGAAGATTTAAGCTCCAGACTGGAAGCATGGATGAGAGATACTGGAGATCCTTTATTGGAAGGAAAGGTGGAAAAACCATCAGGTGCTGTGGTAAATAAAATCGGCAGCCTAAGTGCAGAACTGGATGAATATGAATAGAATCTGGAAAGGAGGTGATGAGAATGCGGAAATATCATCTGAAAAAATTAAACTCGAAACCATACTATCAAGCTGAACCCTGGACAATAACTGAAGATAATTTTCAAGTAGAGAATAATCATCACAATGAAACAATCTTCTCCATAGGTAATGGTTATATGGGGGTAAGGGGTACTCTGGAGGAGGACTATTCCGGACCGGAAGGGAGCACTACTCCAGGGATATATATAAATGGTGTATATGCCTCTGAAAAAATATTATATGATGAAGAACCCCCTCAGCAGCCGCAAAAAACCCAGACTATCATATCATTGGCAGACTGGACCAAAATCAATCTTTATCTGGATGGAGAAAAGTTCGATCTCCTTAAAGGAACGGTTGAGGGTTACCGGAGAACTCTGAATATGAAAGAAGGCAAACTGGAACGCAGTCTTATCTGGACCAGCCCGGCCGGAAAAAAGGCGTACATTCAGATAACACGCTTACTGAGTTTTACTGATTATCATATTGGGGTTATTAAATACTCTGTTAAACCCCTTAATTTTTCGGGGAGTATCAAGATTATTTCTGAAGTAGAAGGGAATGTCAGAAACTACTACCACTTAAGGGATAAAAAGGCCCTGAAAACTATAGATAAGAAGATTCAGAAAGACGGCGGTTTCTTGCTCCAGAAGGTTAACACTACCGATTTTAATATTGCTATATCTATGGTACATAAACTGGATTGTTCTTCAGAAATATTAGAGATGGACAGTATTACCGGAGAGGAAAGAATTGCTCATGAACTTACTGTTGATCTTGCAGAAAACCAGGGAATCACACTATACAAATATGTCTCTTTTTTTACTTCACTGGACTGTGAGCTGGAAAACAATCCGCAGGAATGTGTGGAAAGGCCAGCAGAAAAAGAACTTAGTAAAAAAGCTTTCTCTGCTGCCAGAAACAGCCAGAGCGCTATTAATCTAACGCTATAATAACATTGATAAAGCAAGAGAAAATGCC
>JBKGXW010000124.1:0-6197 GCA_046546395.1 Halanaerobiales bacterium | reverse complement strand
AATACAGGAAAAAGCAAGATCGTAAAAAAAGAAATTTAGCTGAGCACTATATTGCCAAAGGAGTAGAGGAAACCGGGGCGATAAATATATAAAAAATTGATTATAACACTAGAATTGTTATGCTTTCATTTCTAGTGGTAACAGGATTGTATATAATAATAACCGGACATATAAGTCCTGGCTAGATAATAGTGAATATATTAGAATATTATTGGGAGGTGAGAAGATAATTACACCAGGTTTTTATATTTAAAGGCGCTTTAGTTTTATTTCTGGCAATTAATAACAAAGTCCTTGAATAAGATAGAGGTTGGAATTTTCTTCGCGAAAAATAAATAAAAAAGTTTCAAAAAGATTTATGATACTATTTAATGGTATTGTGGGTCTTTTTTTAATAAATAACATAAATATCACATAAGTTTAGCTATATTTCGAAATTTGTTTAGATTGACGTACTATATACGTGTGTACATATTGACAACATGTAAAAAGTAATATAAAATCATTTTAAATATAACATAAACATAACAACAACTTAACACAAAAACTTTATATCCTTAAATTTTTAAATTTGAAGTACGAGAAGGGAGTAGGTTAGTATGTTAGCAGGAAAAGAGGAGATGCGTATGAAAGAAGAGAAAAAGCTAGGTTTACCTAGTGCGCTGGCAGCAGGTATTGGTCTTATAGTTGCAACAAGTTGTCTTGTTTCATTATCACAGGGTCTTTGATTTTATTAGCAATTATTGGTTTTGTACAGGGTGGAAGTGGAGAGGTCGTGCAGCAGACAACTAATGCATTTAATCCAATGGGACTTGAGATGTAACATTGACAGCTCTGGCATTCTGGCTTTTTGTTGGGGCAGAATTTGTAACACCTTTGACTAAAGATATTAAAGATTCGGAAAAAAATACTCCTCGCGGAGATGATCCTTAGTCTTTTAATTTTGTTTGTTGTGCAGGCTGTGATGGTTTATGGTATTTCAAATTATGTACCATACGGTGTTCTGGCTACTTCGAATCAACCGCATATAGATTTTGCTAGCAGGATGCTCGTTATACTAGGTACCAATTGGATGATATACATTATGAATTGAAATCAGCAAAAGACTTTGCTTAAATATTATATAAAAATCAGAGATAAAGGAGAGTTATATTATGGCAGATGCAAAAATAGATTTTTTATACTTGAATGAAGAAGATATGATTAGAGCTGGGGTGACGGATATGGCAGGATGTGTTGAGGCCATGGAAGAAATGTTCCGTCTTTTGAAGATAGGAGATTACAGGATGGGAGGAGCAAATGGAAATTCTCATGGTGTTATGATGTTATTTCCTGAAAAATCAGAATTTCCCAATATGCCTCTTGATGGACCTGATCGGAGATTTATGGCTATGCCTGCTTATCTCGGCGGTAAATTTGATATGGTTGGTATGAAATGGTATGGATCTAATGTTGAAAATAAGGCCAGGGGACTGCCGAGATCGATTCTTATGTTGACTTTAAATGATAAAGATACAGGTGCACCAATTGCTCATATGTCAGCTAATATTCTCAGCGCATATAGGACAGGTGCAGTTCCGGGTGTTGGTGTAAAATACTTTGCGAAAGAGGATGCAAAGATTGTCGGTGTTGTAGGACCTGGTGTTATGAGTAAGACGGCTTTGGCAGCTACTATGGCTGTTAGAGATGAGATTGATACAATAAAAATCAAAGGAAGAAGTAAGGGTTCACTAGATAGTTTTATAGAATATGTCAAAGAGGAGTTCCCTTCAATTAAAAACATACAAATAGTAGAAGACATACAGGGTACTGTTGAGGGTTCTGATATTGTAATTATTGCAACATCAACACCTACTGGTGATATTAACGAATATCCATATGTCAAAGAAGAGTGGATTAAACCTGGTGCAGTATTTTGCTGTCCTGCTTCTGCAAGGTTTGATGAGGATTTTGTTGTTAAGAGAGCAAGAAATGTTGCTGATAATATCCAGCTTTATGAAGCATGGGCTGATGAAATGCCTTATCCTGCATATGAAACAATTCCAATTCCAGCTGTTAACTGTATGGACTTAGTAGCAGATGGAAAGATGACCGCAGATCAGGTAGATGATCTGGGTGATGTAATTGTAGGTAAGGTCCCTGTGAAACGAAAAGAAGATGAGGTTGTAATCTTCTCTGTAGGTGGAATGCCGATAGAGGATGTAGCCTGGGGAACTATTGTCTATCGTAATGCTGTAGAAAAAGGTATTGGTCAGGAACTCAATTTATGGGGAAAACCATCTCTGGCATAATAGCCGAAATAGTTTGTACTGCATGCCCCCCTGATGGATTCAGTTCAAACCTTACGTAAAATTACAGACTGGCTTAATGATGGAGGTATCATATATGAGAATTAAAGAACATCCTATTTTGGGAGATATAAGAAAAGGAAAAAGAGTTGTCTTTAAGATGGATGGTGAAGAAATAGAAGGATATGAAGGAGAACCGATCGCTGCAGCCCTCAAGGCAGCCGGAATTATGGTACACCGTCATACAAAAAAAGGATCGCCCAGGGGTATTTTTTGTGCAATTGGGCGGTGTACAGATTGTGTAATGATTGTTAACGGTAAGCCTAATGTAAGAACCTGTGTGACACCTTTGGAAAAGGGGATGGAGGTAAAAACCCAGTACGGTGTTGTTGATAAACCTCAAGCAAAATAGTTCAGTGGTAGGAGAAGGGGTTGATATATTATGAAACGTTATGATTTGATTGTAGTAGGTGCAGGTCCTGCTGGGTTATCGGCAGCTATAGAAGGAGCAAAACGAGGACTTACAGTTGCTGTTTTTGATGAGAATCAGAAACCTGGGGGCCAGCTCTTTAAACAAATTCATAAATTTTTTGGCTCAAAAGAACATAAAGCAAAAGTAAGAGGGTTTAACATAGGGGAAGAATTACTGCAAAATGCTCTTGATCTTGGTGTAGAGGTTATTCTTGACGCCATAGTAGTGGGTCTATATCCCTTCAAAGAGATAATAATCAATATAGATGAAGAAGTAGTACATTACAAAGCAGATGCAATTATTGTCGCTACAGGTGCTTCTGAAAACATGGTTAGTTTTCCAGGATGGACCTTGCCTGGGGTTATTGGAGCTGGGGCTGCCCAGACAATGATGAATATACATGGTGTTAAACCTGGTAAAAAAATTCTGATGCTTGGTAGTGGTAATGTTGGTCTTGTGGTGAGTTATCAACTTCTTCAGGCTGGCTGTGAACTTGTAGCTATTGTTGATGCTGCCCCTCAAATAGGTGGATATGGTGTTCATGCAGCTAAAGTTGCCAGAACTGGGGTGCCCTTTTATATGTCCCATACTATAGTCCAGGCCGAAGGAACAGAATATGTAACAGGAGTTATTATTGGTGAAGTTGACGAAAACTGGAATATAGTAGAGGAAAGCGAAAAGCATTTTGAGGTGGATACGATCTGCCTTGCAGTTGGTCTGTCACCGATGTCTCAATTATTGAGCATGGCAGGTTGTGAGATGGAAGAAGACTCTGAAAAGGGAGGAACGGTTCCTGTCTACAATAAATATGGTGAGACATCAGTTCCAGGAATATATGTTGCCGGTGATGTATCTGGTATTGAGGAAGCAAGTTCAGCAATGATAGAGGGAAGAATTTCTGGTATAGCAGCATCTTATAGACTCGGTTATATAGATGAAGAAGAATTATTGAGAGAAATAGAAATTCAGGAAGAATCTCTTGAAAGTTTGCGTCAGGGTATGTTTGCACCGGGTAATAGAAAAAAGAAGTTTTCAAAGACTGATGAAGGATACGATATATCTATTAGTCTTTTAAGAAAAGGATATCTTGGAGATGATGAAGTAGAGAAATATCCGGGTGTCAAAAAAGCAAAAGGTATTCACCCAGTAATTGAATGTTCTCAGAATATTCCATGTAATCCATGCCAGGATTCCTGCCCTAATGACTGTATCATTGTAGGTGATAATATTACTGCTTTGCCTATATATGATGAAAAGAAGAGCTGTAGTGCTTGCGGTATGTGTGTTGCATCATGTTCAGGGCAATCTATTTTTCTGATTAACGATGATATGGAAGATGGATATAGCTATATTACTATACCTTATGAGTTTTTACCCCTGCCTTCTGTTGGGGATACGGGGATTGCTCTTGATCGAAGTGGTAAAGAGGCCTGCGAAACAGAAATAGTAGATGTCAAGTCATTTAAGTCTTTCGACAAAACCAATTTACTTACAATGAAAGTACCTATTGAGATGGGAAAAAGGGTTAGATTTTTCAAGCAAACAGAGGGGGTAATTCTCCATGGATAAAAAAATTAATGATCGTTCCAGAAAATTAAATCCCTTTGTTGAACATGAGGATGATTCAATGGTGATCTGCAGATGTGAAGAGGTTACTAAAGGTGATATCAGAAAAGCTGTTTATGATGGGATGTTTACACTTCAGGAAGTGAGAAAATTTCTGCGCACTGGTATGGGCCTCTGCCAGGGACAGACCTGCGGTAAGCTTGTAAAGAATATTATTGCCAGCGAGCTGGATATTTCTCCTGCTAAATTAGATTCTGCTACAGGACGTGCCCCAATGAGACCAGTTGAGATGGAAGTTCTGGCCAATGATAGGGAAGGGGGTTGATTTCTATGGTAAATAGAGAAATAAAAAATAAAGCTGATGTAGTTATTATAGGCAGCGGTGTAATTGGAAATGCCACTGCATATTATTTATCAAAAGCAGGTAAATCTGTAATAGTTCTGGAAAAGGAACAAAATATAGGTGATGGGGGATCAACCCGAAATGGCGGTGGAGTAAGACAATCAGGAAGGCATGCTGCAGAATTAACCCTGGCCATGTATGCTGTAAAAAACCAGTGGCCCACATTGTCAGATGAGCTTGGTGTAGATGTTGAGTATTATCAGGAAGGTAATCTTCGTCTGGGTAAGAACGATGAACATATGAAAATACTTGAAGGTCTGACAGAACGAGCTACAGAGCAGGGTCTGGATGTCCAGATGATCTCTGGAGATGAGGCCAGAAAGATAAATCCTTATCTTTCTGATGAAGTTGTCGGAGCAAGCTGGTGTCCTACAGATGGGCATGCAAATCCACTACTGGTAACACTCTCATTCTATAGAAAAGCCAGAGAATTAGGGGCACATTATATTTCTGGTGAAGAAGTCATTGAAATCAGGAAAGTGAAGGGGAGAGCAAGGAAAGTTGTTACGATTAACGGTAACACTTATGAGGGAGATAAAATAATTCTTGCGGCAGGATATGAAAGTCGCAAGATTGCCCAGAAAATTGGCATTGATATACCAATGAAACAGGTATTGCTAGAAGTACTGGTGACAGAGCCCCAACCGCCAATGTTTTACCAAATGTTGGGCACTGCTGCAGCTGATTTTTATGGACATCAAAGTAAACACGGTTCCTTTGTCTTTGGAGGCACTTCGGGATTGGACGCATATGCACATGAAGATAATAATCAGCCTACTTTAAGTAAGACAGCGTCCTGTATTTGTCGCGGTATAATGAGATACTTTCCATGTCTTAAAGATCTTAAGATTATTCGCACCTGGAGCGGCTATATTGATGACTGTGCAGATCATATACCGGTAATCAGTCATGTTGAAGAAGTCCCTGGACTCATTATAGCCTGTGCTTTTTCTGGGCACGGATTTGGTATCTCGCCAGCGGTGGGTTTACTACTCAGTGAAATGGCGATGGACAAGGAGACAACCCTTGATATAGAAGCTTTTCGCTATGACCGTTTTAAGACAAAAATATAGTTTCTAATAAAAAATATAGAAAAATTGAGGATCTGCGAATAATTCATTTTTTATAATCGCGGGTCCTTTATATTTTGTAATATATAAACGTAAATTGGTAGTTAAATACAATCACTATTCACAATATCATTATTTAATTAATCTTTGATATATCAAAAATAAGATAAAAATGATTGAAAAGCAATATGAAATTGGAATACAGGAGATTCAAATTGGTGGCCATAAAATTAAAATTTATGATTTAGAAAAAACGATTTGTGATTGTTTAAAATATAGAAATGAAATAAGATTCGATGTAGCTAAAAAATCATTAAATTTTTATTGGAAGTAGATATAATTATCACGGGAGTTTTGAATTTAACATAAATTTAACCTAACGTTAACAAAAAATTAAA
>JBKGXW010000123.1:0-6248 GCA_046546395.1 Halanaerobiales bacterium | reverse complement strand
AGAAAGGGGTATTTTTATGAATGTAATTGAAGTAAAAGGTGTTAAAAAAGATTATCCCCTGGGCAAAACAACCGTTCATGCCCTTAAAGGGATTGATCTTAGTGTAGAAGAAGGTTCTTTTTTTTCAATTGTTGGGCCTTCAGGTAGTGGTAAAACTACCTTACTTAATATTATAGGATGTATAGATAATCCTACAGATGGTAGCATAAAAATTCATGGTGAAGATATTACAAATTTGAGTGACAAAGAGATTACTGACCTTAGATTGCATAAAATTGGTTTTATCTTTCAAACATTTAATCTGATTCCTGTGTTAAATGTTAGAGAGAATGTGGAATTTCCGCTATTACTTATGAAGAAACACAATAAAGCAGAAGTAAATGACCGGGTAGAGAAACTGGTAGAAGAAGTGGGATTGCTTGAATATATTGATCATAAGCCTGCTGAATTATCCGGTGGACAACGGCAACGTGTTGCTATTGCCCGTGCTCTTGTTACAAATCCGGATATAGTGTTGGCTGATGAACCAACAGCTAATCTTGATTCAGTTACAAGTGAGTCAATACTGGAATTAATGAGAGAACTAAATGATGTAGAAAAAACTACTTTTATATTTTCTACACATGATCCTGAAGTCCTCAAGTACGCCAGGAATATAGTTAGAATAAAAGACGGATTAGTCAGGGAGTGATTAGATGGGAATAGCATTAAAGATAGCCTGGAGGAATATCTGGCGGCATAAAGGAAAAAGTCTGGTAATTGGTATTATTTTGTTTTTTGGTGCATTTTTGATGACTGTTGGCAATGGTATGATATCTGGTATGGAAAATGGTTTATCTGAAAATATATCTAAACTCTTTACCGGGGATCTTGTTTTAATTTCCAGTGAACAGCCAAATGAGGATGTCTTATTTGAAATGATGGGAAGACCTATTAAGGTTTTAAAAGATTATGAAGAAGCAGAAAAGGTTTTGATGGAAGAAGAGATAATAGATGATTATTTGCCTGTGACAGCAGGGCTGGTTATGGTTTTCAATTCTGGCTCTGAGATGGGGAATATCTTTCTTCTCGGGGTTGAGATTGATAGATATTTAGAATTTTTCCCTGATAGTTTTGTAGTTAATGAAGGAAGTCTCCTGGAAGAGGGTGAAAGAGGATTACTTATATCAGAGTATGCCAGGGAGTCAGCATATGATTACATGGATTTCTGGGCTTTACCTGAAGGAGTAGAACTTGATGAAAATAAACTAAGTGAAGATGCCAGAGCAAATATTGATAATCTGGAAATTAGACGTGATATAGTCTTTATGGGGGCAAGTACTTCTGATGCTACATTAGATGTAAGGGTTCCCCTTAAAGGTACTATAGAATATAAGGCCTTAAATCAGGTATGGGGTAATTACTGTATTATTGACATTGAATCTTTTCGGGAGGCACATAATTATGTAACTGCTGCAGATAGTACTTTTGAAATTTCTGAAGAAGAAGCAAGCCTTTTATTTAATGAAGATATGGATCATCTTTTTGCGGAAGATGATATATATTCTGCTGATGAAATAGTGGAAGAGACTTTCTCTTTTGAAGACTTACAGGAAGAGACAAGAAGAGAAGACATAGCTTCCAATGTAGATGGGGGCAGTTATAATTTGACTTTTATAAAGTTAAAAGATAATATATCACAGGAATTTGCCATTGATAGATTGAATAAGATTTTTGAAGAGAGGAATTTAAGCATTAAAGCTATAAGTTGGAAGACGGCCATTGGAACTGTAGGTAGTATGGCAGCATTGGTTAAAGCTTCCTTAAATATCTTCATTATTATCATTTTTATTGTAGCAAGTATTGTTATAATGAATACCTTGAGTATGACTGCTATTGAGAGGATACCAGAACTGGCAATGATGAGGGCAGTTGGAGCCCGTAAGGCTTTTCTACGAAAAATGTTTATTTCAGAAACTGCCTTGATTTCTTTCTTTTTTGGTGGAATTGGAATTATTGCAGGGATAATAGCTATAAATTTAATTAACCTTGCCGATATAAGAACAGCTAATGAAATTTTGCAATTAGTATATGGTGGAAATAAGCTAAATCCCTTATTTACCATTGGGGACTTGGGATTGGGGATAGTAGAATTGGGAATAGTTACTTTCTTATCAGTAATCTATCCTTTAAGGGTTGTAGGTAAGATAGTTCCACTTGATGCTATGGGAAGGGAATAAATGGGGGTGATGAGATGAAATTGCTACTTAGAATTAGTTTTAGAAATTTATTTAGACAGAAAAAGAGGAATTTCTTACTGGGGTTTTGTATAGCGATAGGAATGATGATTCTAATTATTGCTAATTCATTTTCACATGGTCTTGTTGATGTTTTGATAAATGATGTAGTATCTTATGCTTATGGTCATCTGGTGGTTGAGGGAAATCCAGGTCTTTACTATACCATGATTAGAGATAAGGAACGTGTGGAAGATATTATTAAAGAGATAATACCTGAAGAAGATCTTATTAGTGTGGCAGAGAACCTTGGATTTCTTGCTCAGGCTGTTGGTAATGGTGAAGCAGACAATGTTATGGTGATAGGTGTAAGTGCAGAAAGTGAAGAAGACAGAGCCTTTCTTGATGATTTTTTCACATTGATTGAAGGAGACTTTGATGACTATAACAACCGAGAAATAGAGAATCCTATTATTATTTCTCAGGCAAAAGCGGACTCGTTAAATGTAGGGTTATATGACGTAATAAAGATAAGGTTCCCGATGGTTACAGGGCAGATGCAGTCTGCTAAACTAACAGTAGTGGCTATAGCTAATGCCGGGAACACCTTCATGGATGTAGTTACTTTTCTGGATGCAGGTCTTGTCAAGGAGATGGCTGGCTATCAACCATGGGAGTCAGCAAGTATCCAATTGAGTCTGAAAGATCCTAAAAAAACAGCTCCTTTATATGCAGATTTATTACATGATAAATTTAAGCCTGAGCTTATATCAGTAATAGGAAATATAGCTGGAGAAGAAACACGTTTACTGGCTTATAAAAATACTGATGAAGCAAAAGCTGTAATAAAAGATAATATTAGAATAATCTCAGGTAATAAGGAAAAAGCCTTTAGTAAAGAAGGAGTAATGCTGAGCAAGAAAACGGCAGAGATCTTAAACTTGTCTGTTGGTGATGAATTCTACTATCATTACCAGAGTAAATACAGAGGTGAATATTCTGAGAACTTTAGTATTGATGCAATCTATGAAAGTAGTGATAAATTAGGTGGAAATGTCCTATTAGTAAACGAAGAAAAAATACATAAGACATATAATAAATATTTACCTGCCGATACAGACTGGAATTATATCACTCAGGAAAGTCCATTATATGCCAGTATGGCAACTGAATGGAAACTACTGGATAGAAGCGCTAATAGTCAGGAGTTAGCACTAAAATATAAGGAAATGAGGCAGACAGGATCAGATCAATTTGTTTTTAACCTTGTGACAATGTATGAAGGTGCCAGTGATATTATGAGAATGGAAAGTGTGTTAAATTTGATAACAGTAGTAGTAGTAATGATACTTTTCTTTATCATCCTGATAGGAGTAATAAATACTTTGAGAATGACAATAAAAGAGAGGACACGAGAAATAGGTACTGTCAGGGCAATAGGGATGCAGAAAAAGGATATACGCAATCAGTTTATTATGGAGACTATACTTTTGACCTTTTTTGCCTGTATTTCTGGAATAATAGCTGGATTATTAGTAATGTATGGATTAGGTACTATTAGTTTGAATGTAAATAGTGCCCTGAGTATGATTTTAAAGGATGGTCACTTACATTTCAAATTGAACCCGGCTGGAATAGCACTTAACTTTCTAGTAATATTGATAATTGCCCTTTTTACTGCATATTTCCCAGCCAGAAAGGCTGCTAATATGTCTGCTGTAGATGCCTTACGGCATTATGAATAAGAATAATTTGCATTATGACAGCCATAAATAAGTGATAATATATAATGATATCAAGGAGGATTTATTATGAGGAAATATCTTTTTTTACTAATATCAATACTGCTCCTTTTAAGCAGTGGTATTGCAGCAGCTTCATTACCAGAAGTTGCAAGTATACTTGATGAAATGGATAACAATATGGAACTAAATTCTGACGGAACTGCCAGAGTTGAAATAACTCAACAAAAAGCCGGTGAAGGTATTAAGACATATAAGTCGATATATTATAGAAGAGATGAAGATGACTCATTTCTAATAATAATGACAGAACCTGAGGTTGAAAAAGGTAACGGTTACCTACGGGTAGGGGATAATTTCTGGATGTATAAAAGAAATACCAGGACCTTTCAGCATATAAATAGAGATCAGAGTATTGCTGGCTCTGGAGCAAGCGGAGAAGATTTTGAAAACAAGAAATTAAATGAAATGTATAAGGCGGCGCTGGATGAAGATGGTAATGAAATAATTACAGAAGATAAGCTGGGTGAAATACCTGTTTATAAATTTGAACTGGAAGCAAAAATAGATGATATTTCATATCCCAAAGCTATTTTCTGGGTGAGAAAAGATAAGCTGATACCTTTAAAAGTAGAAAGTTATTCTTTAAGTGGTACATTGATGGAAACAGCTTATTACTTAAAATATACTATCATTGAAGATAAACATTTCCCGGTTAAGCAGATGTTTGTAGATGAATTTGAGAAAGGTAACAAGACTATTGTCCAGATCAGTAATATCTCTATTAAAGATATAGATGACCATATATTTACCCAGGCATATTTAGAAAGTCTTAGTAAGTAGGAGTGATACAGGTGAAGAATAAAGTAGGATTAATTGTTTTTTTAGGGCTCTTTCTAGTGTTTTCTAATATTGTTTTTGCTGAAGATATAGATATGGAAGATCCCTTTTCTGAGGAAAATTTATTTTCAGAAGATATGTTTATAAGTCAGGATGATGTAATAAGCGATGATGTAGGAGAAGAATTAAATAAAACAGGACTGGGGATATCAGGGGAATTACAGACAGTTGTCAGCTATAACAAGGTGGATCTGGAAAAGTCCTGGTTATTGAATCTTGATCAAACTGATAGTGATTATTACACAGGAGATTTAGTTCTTGATTTATTATTTGATGCCAGGTTTAAAAATAGAATCAGGGCTTTGCTAAACCTTGATCTTTATTATAATTATAATGATTATGATGAGAATAGTAATACAGACTATTTTGTAAAAGAAGTCTTTGTAGATATACCCTACCAGGAGAAAATCTATATAAGAGCAGGTAAACAGACATTGAAATGGGGAAAAAGTTATTTCTGGAATCCCACTGATCTAGTAAACGTTGAGCGAAAGGATATAAGTGATATTAATAAAAGTAGAGAAGGTACTGAGGGTATAAAAATCCATATACCTTATGGTGCTGAAAGAAATTTGTATTTCTTTATAAATACAAATGGCATAGACAGTGTTGATAGGATAAGTCAAGATATAGCCCTATCAGCTAAATATGCTTTTTTATATGGGAATTCCGAGATGTCTTTTTCTCTCTGGACAAAGAAAGACTTCCAGAGTGTCTATGGCTTTGATATATCTACAGGGCTGAATGATATAGATATAAGGGGTGAAGTAAGTCTCTCAAAAGGTGATAATAATTTCATTATGGATTATGATACATTTGAAGTCTACCAGGAAAAGGATAAGATTGTTTCCAGAGCCAGTGCTGGTTTTAGTACATTCTTTGATCATGGTGATATATCAGATAGAATAAGTCTCTCAGGAGAGTTTTATTATAATTCTAATGGCTATGGAGAAAATATATATAAGAAGATAGACGAGATTTCTGATCCATTAACAAGACAGACTGTAAAATATACTTACCTGGGAGAGGTTTATCAGGCTAATCGGAATAGCAAGTATTATGCTGCTTTCTTTACTCAGTATAAAGAGTTTTTAGATCCAGATCTTACACTTAATTTTAATGGTTTAGTTAATCTGATGGACTTTTCAAAAACACTATCATTAGGAATGAACTATCAGCCCAGATCAAATTTGTTCTTTGATCTTAATTATACCAAATTCTTAGGAGATAAAAATACAGAAGCAGTATTCTTAGGGAATGATTATAGTTTGAGTTTTGCTACAAATTATAGATTTTAATATCATGGATCCTTTTTTGGGAAGGCATATGTAGTATTGTTTTAAATTATTAAGAAGGTCTCTATTTCTATTATTAGAAAAGAGACCTTCTT
>JBKGXW010000122.1:0-6257 GCA_046546395.1 Halanaerobiales bacterium | reverse complement strand
ATAGTTTACTTGCTTACTATTATATACTTCACTTAAAATGGTTTTCAGTTATTATTGTATTTTAGATATTATACCCTGATTATTAATACCTTAAATATTAATATTCTAAATAATATTATACCTTTCTATATATTATATATCAAATGAAAACAGCTGTCTGTTAAATACTAACAGATAATCTAATAATTAAACATGAAAAAAGCTATCTTGAAGAAATGTGTTCCTGCAGTGAAAGATACACTATTCATGGTTTAACTTTTCAATCAATTTGTAAATCTATCTGTTTTAGTATATAATCTTAAGGGAAATATCTGTTAGATAGGAGGAGTAGAGTATGAAGGAAGAACTTATGAATTTATTAAATAATTACAGAGACAGGGCTATAAAACGTAAAGAGACTTTTGATTTATTGCCCAGACCTTTAAACGAAGAAGAAGTCAAGCTAATTGTTCAGGCATTAACAGTTGAAGGACTTGATCAGGAGACTTTTGTTATTTTTGATGAAGAAAATCTTGCAGAACTATTGATAAGATTACTTAAGAATGAGGTTAGAAGAGGCACATTTCCATCATCCTATGTGAAAGCAGATGGGCTTACTGATATAGTAAGAGGAAAGCTTAAATCATACTATCTTACTGATGATCAGGCACTGGAAATTCTCAGAGATATGAAGGGGGGAGCCGCTTCTGTAGGGCTTGTTCAGCTGCTGGAGGAAGATTGCTATACCGAAAAGGTAATAGAAATACTGAAAGATACTGTACTTGTAAATAAAGAAGAGTTTGAAAAGTTGGCTGCTCTCACAGGTGAAAATGAGGATGTGAAAGAACTTCTAAAATATTGGGCAGAAAAGGGTTTTGCAGAAGAATGGCAGATAGATGATAAATACAGTGGAGTATCCATTAAAGTAGGAAGCAATATTACAACAGGGCACCTCAGCCCATCAAAAAATGCTGACAGCAGGACTGACCAGCCCAGGCATGCATTATTCATCATGGATGGAAGAGAAGATGAAGCTGACTTTCTGGACAGACTTACAGAACTGAAGGAAAATGGTCAGGAAGTAATCTTTGTTGCCGGAGAAGCCCTGGGAGAAGGCTCGTCCCGTAAGTCTGCAACATATACAATGTTACAGGTGCTGGGTAAACCCCTGGAAGGCGAACCGGAAAAGAAACAGGGTGGTATTGTACTGGCAAAGAGTATGGCGCCTATTTTCAAAAATTCCCTGATCGCTTCAGGAATACTTCCATTGATCTGTGATACTGATGATATTAATGAGGGAGATCAGTTGGAGATTGATCTACTCAACAAAGTAGTTATCGTTAATAACGACATAAAAATAGATATTAAGTTACCCAATGATTATCAGATGGGTAAGATTGCTGCCGGTGGAATGAATTATTTTGATGCAGGGAGTGAACTGCAGAAATGGGCGGCGGAATTTTGCAATAAAAATAATATAGAGTATGAAAAGGAATTACTATCGGATTCAGAGCAGGTAGAAAGTAAGTCAAATGAGGGTAAGGTAAGTGAACAATCCATACCCCAGACCCTGGCTCAAAAAATAGTTGCCATGAACAGACTTGACGGCAAGAAGACAATCCTACCAGGAGAAACAGCAGAGGTAAGGATACGTGGTGTATTCTCGCAGGATACAACCGGTCCAATGACACTTGAGGAATACCAGTCTATGTCTGGTGGGCAGTTTGGTGCTGAATTTGTAGTTCAATCTCTCTGTCATACTGGTGAATGTCCTTCATCAGAAGATAGGGGAAGACACAGCTTTATGGATGAGTTTGTGACAGAACGGGGTGGTGTCTGCCTGAAACCAGGTGAAGGTATAATCCATACAATTGGAAATCGATTTGTACTACCAACAGATCTTATTGTGGGTGGCGATTCACATACCAGAACACCGAGGGGTTTATCGTTCCCGGCAGCCTCAGATATTGTAGCCGGAGCAATGAAATATGGCAAACAGGCCCTGACTATGGATGAATCAGTTCATGTAGTATTTAAAGGCAAACCCAATAAAGGCATTACTGCCAGAGACCTGGTTTCCACACTGGTTGTATATGCTGAGAAATCAGTAGGAAAAGGAGTGTACAATGGCAGGATAATCGAGATGGATGGTTTAGAGTTCCTCAATTCCGATGAAAGATATATTCTAACAAACGCCGTTGCTGAACGCAGTGCTACGGCAGGTACAGTTCCTTCTGATGAAAAGACTATTGAAGCTATGAAGGAAAATCTTGAATATCTAAAGTCAAGACCGGATGCTGATACATCATCATCTGTCAGGGATACGATAGAGACAATGGAAGAATACCTGGCTGATCCAATATTGCTGAGAGCTGACCTGGACGCTGAATATGCAGCTACTATAGAGATACCTCTTGATGAAGTAGAAGAACCACTTGTTGCTAAACCACATCACCCTGATAATGTAGCCTTTTTATCCGAGGTGGCTGGAACCAGCATAGATGAAGTCTTTGTTGGCAGTTGTGTAGGTGGGGACATCGAGAGTATCAGGGCGGCTGCCAGGATAGTGGAAGGCTATCATGTTCCACATGATGTTAACTTTGTTATCAGTCCAGCTTCACTCGACATCTATACAGAATTAGCTGGAGACGGCTCACTGGCTAAACTGACTGCTGCAGGTGGCACAGTCATTATGCCGGGCTGTGGACTCTGTATGGGCAATAAACGGCGTATAGGACCCGGTTCTACTGCACTTACTACTACAACAAGAAACTATCAATCAAGGATTGGACCAGCAGACTCAAAGACATACCTGGGTAGTGCCCATGTAGCAGCCTGTGCTGCAATACTGGGTAGATTTCCGACAGTTGAAGAGTATTTTGAAATGTTCAAATAACTATAAATAATTTATGATGTAAGCAACAAAGTTATATATTAGTTATAGAGAAGGCAGTTTTCTTTGCATTGCAAAGAAAACTGCCTTCTCTGCATATATATATATAACTGGATTAAATTTCTATATTTTTTCGACCTCAATACAAGATGATTATTTTAGTAAAGACAATAAGCATAATAGTAAATATCAAAAAACATTAAATATAATTTCTACTTGACAATATACAAAGTACTTTGTATAATAAAGTAAAGTGCAGTGCAAAGTGATATAAAAAAACTAGTAAGTCTTAAAAATGTGGACTCAAACAATGAAGGGGAGTGTGACAATGAAAAAGGAAGAATTGCTAGACCATATTAATTATCTTGAGGAGATCACAAAACAGACCAGGATAAGGGCGGCTGATGGATATCAATATTTTCTACTCTGGGGGGTGCTCTGGATAATAGGATATCTTGGTTCTATTTATTATCCAGATATTATCTGGTCAATTATTACTCCAATAGGAGGTATAGCTTCACTCTTGATTGGTTACAGGATGAACAGGAATAAACAGAAACCACTTTTGTTAAAAAAGATAGGTTGGTTAGCTCTAATACTCCTCTTATCTGCTATAATTATAAGTATTTTATTATCTCAGATTATTGAGGAACCATCGCTACTTGGACAGATCTTTAACTCATACTGGCCTTTCTGGATCGGTATTATATATTTATCAGCAGGTATATTTATGGATAAGATAATGGTCAGGATTGGTTCTGGACTGCTTTTAATATCTCTAATTGGTTTCTTTTTGCCCAATATCTATCAGGAAATCTGGTTTGCTATACTGGGTGGAGGAGGTATTATCTTAACCGGGTTAATACTTAGAAAACAGGTGTCAAAAAATGAGTGAAGATATTTTACAAGGTTTTAATAAGGTGTTCCAGGTAAAAGCTAGACTTGGAATTATGACAGTTTTACTATCTGAAGGAGCAACTGATTTTTCTACCCTGAAAACATTTCTGGATTTAACCGATGGAAACCTGGCTTCACATCTCAAAGTGCTTGAAGAAAAAGGCTATCTGGAAGTAGAGAAGGAGTTTGTTGACCGTAAACCGCGAACAATATATAGATCAACAGCAGATGGCAAAAAAGAGTTCAGAAAACATTTAAAACAGATGAAAGATGTAATAAACAGGGTTTTGTGAAGATCTAACCAGAACGAATATCTTAAAACCCTGTGGTAGTCCCCTACATCAAAAGAATCATAAATACTTGATACTCCTGCAAGGAGATATATTGGAGCAAATATTCCTAAAATTATAAACCAAATAGAGGGATATACTTCAGACTTAGAAAATATTTATAGCTATTTAGGCTTAAATAAGATTAATTTGCTTAAGTATATAAATCCCTCTGATAGAATGTTTTCTACCAGAGGGGATTTATAGTATAGACTGTGTTTTTTGACTTTATTTCCTACGTCTAATGACCTTTTTGTAAAGATAATATATTAAAAGGAGGAGAAGGAGATATGGTATCAGTGTACCAATCAGTGTTATTAATCTGTAAAAATGGCGTATCATAGTATTCACAGCATCTCTAAGCGCCTTTACGATCCCCGGTGTGCCGGAACTTATTGGTTGAGGCTGTCTAAATTCTACAGTTATCGTACTGTAATTAACCTGATTATCCAGGTAGTTGATTCGCCCCTGTAGCCTTTCAATTTCAGTCCTTACCCTGTTTAATTCATTTTCGATTTTTAGTATTTCACTGACTTCATCTGCTCTATTCAGGAGTTCACGGTATCTTTCTTCCTGGGCTTCAAGATTGTTAATTCTGATATCCAGATCCAGGTATTCTTCGGTTACATCCTGCCCGGACACTGAACGGGATATTACTTCACCGAGTTTATCTGAAGTAATTTCATCCAAAACCAGGTCGAAATTTTCTGTCGGAATCCTGAGCTGGTACCAGGAGAATTTCTGATTGTTATAATTAACCCAGTTTCTGGAATCTGATATATATCCACTATAGTTTTGAAGAAGATTCATAATCTGACTGTTGATTTGCTCAATATTATTTGTCTCAATTGTGAGATTCGCTCTCTGGATAATTTTGCGTTCTATTTCTGCAGGACCTTCCGCCTCAGGACTTACTGACTCATTTTGAATCAAACTATCCATTTCACTCTGTACTCCATCATTCTGCATCTGATTTTCGCTTGCTTCGGACTTCATTTCCTGCGGCATAGCCCGTTGGGGTGATTCACTAATGGAGAAGTAAAGATCGTTATCTGCTGAATCCTCGGTTATTTCCTGTTGCATTTCGTGCTGTTCGCCCCTATAGTTTTCTAGCAACAAAGAAGCAGGTATTCCAGAAATAAATATCAGGAGTACAATTATAGCCAGGCCGACAACCCCTGCTGGAATTTTAAGTGGTTTTTTAAAGTAATTATTTATTCTTTTCAATAACGACATATCATTATTGTCATGTTGTTTCTCTTCATTAATTATTTTACCATCCATTTCCCTATTAACTTTGTTCATGATAGACTGTGAAAAACCAGATGGCGCTTTTTCCTTTTCTAATGAAGAGAGGAAATCATAATTCTGTTGATATTCTTTTAGTTCTTTTTGACATTCTTCACATTCTTCAAGGTGTGTCTCCAGGAGTTTCTTTTCTTTATCATTAAGTCCCTTATCTATATAGAGAGGAAGCAATTCCTTATAATCTTCATGTTTCATTCTGATCCCCCATTCTTTATTATTTTATTAAAGTCTTTACGTAGAGCCCTGCGGGCTCGACTTAGTCTGGATTTTACTGTTCCCAGTGAGATATCGAGGACATCAGCAATCTCCTGATAACTCAGATTTTCAAATTCCCTTAAAACAAAGACAATTTTTTGCTCACCCGGTAGTTGGTCCACCTTCTGCTGTATAGTAATAGATAATTCCCTGGATAGGGAAGCTTTTTCAGGATTGTTTTTTTGTTCAGTATCTTCAGGAATATCTGCATTGATATTTTTATCACTGGAGAGACTGTATGTTTTTAAACTGCGCTGTCTTTTTCTCAGTTCATCTCGGCAGATATTACCTGTTATGTTGAATAACCAGGTTGAAAAACTCGAGTTGCCCTTGAAATTATCCAGACTCCTATAGACCCTGATAAAGGTCTCCTGTGCCATATCCATTGCATCTTCATGATTACCCAGCATCCGGAAAGTAGTATTATAAACCTTGTCCTGATAACGCTGGATTAATTCTTCAAATACATCTTTGTTTCCATTATTAAATTGTTTGATGAGCTCACCATCAGTTATGGCCATCTATTTTTCACTCCCTTCAAAACATTTAGACGAGAAGAACAAAGAAAAGTTCCATCTTTTTTTGAATAAATATAA
>JBKGXW010000121.1:0-6291 GCA_046546395.1 Halanaerobiales bacterium | reverse complement strand
CTTGATGACGGATTTGCAGAAAAAACCCTGGATTCAGTAAAAGAGATGCTCGATACAGAATATGGTATGGTACTTGTGGAGCCAACCTATAAGAGATATCACCTGGAACTGGGTGAGATTACATCTTATCCTCCAGGATACAAGGAAAATGGCGGTATCTTCTGTCACAACAACCCATGGATAATGATAGCTGAGACTATCATGGGTAATGGGGAAAGGGCCTTTGATTACTACAGTAAGATTGCTCCGGCCTTCCTGGAAGATATCAGTGAGATTCATCGTACTGAGCCTTATGTATATGCTCAGATGGTTGCCGGTAAAGATGCAGCGAATCATGGTGAAGCAAAGAACTCCTGGCTGACAGGTACAGCAGCCTGGAACTATGTTGCCATTGCCCAGTGGATATTGGGCGTAAGAGCAGATTTTGAAGGTTTGCGTATTGACCCATGTATCCCTGCGGACTGGAAAGGTTTTGAAATTACCAAGAAGTTTATGGGTGATACCTACCAGATAAAAGTTAGCAATCCAGATAATATCCAGAAAGGAATCAAGGAAATAAAACTGGATGGAGAGGTAATCGATAGCAATCTGATTAAACCCTTTAAAGATGGGAATACACATCAGGTAGAGGTAGTGATGGGATAGCTTTTGTCTTCCATACTGCTAAATATAATTTCATTAATGTATTAATTGTAAGTGTGAAAAATGGATAAAAAATATATAAAAAGTACAGCTAAAATATAGAACTAAAAATAGAGATAAAAAAAAGAGATAAGTAATAGAGATAAAAAGAAATGTCGGGAAGCTAATATGTTAGCGGTAAAAATTATATAAAAAGAGATAAAAATAGAGACATATATGGGTGTTGAAATAGATAAACGGATAAATTGAATGGGTCTGACACTATTTATTAGTGATCAGGCTCATTTTTTGTTCAAAAAACACTATTTACTTGGTTTAGGAGATAAATTCTCTGAAATACTAACGATTTGATACCTTAATTAATAAAAAATGGAAAAAACAAGAATTAAATAAAGGAATATGGAAAATTAAAGAGAAATATAATACTAACCAAATAATAGGAGGTAGATATTTATGAAAGAATGGAGTAGAGAAAAGCTAACCTTACTTATTCTGGTTGCAGTAGTTTTTTTAACAGGTATCGGGGTAATGCTCTGGCAGAATGTCAGCAACAACAATATGCTAACAAGTGTTGCAGCAAATACATATCAGGGAGACTCAAATACACCTAATACTGATAATGTGGTAAATAATAACGAAGCAAATAATAATCATGTTAATAACTATAATTCAAATAATGGCACTGCCGGAGATAATAATATTCCGAATAGCTCTCATCAAGTGGAAGACAAAGACAATAAAATTATGGTTCATGTAGCGGGCGAGGTGAATAGTCCTGGGGTATATCAGCTTTCCTACGATGCCAGGGTTGTTGATGCAGTTGATGCAAGTGGTGGAGCTACATCGCTTGCTAATCTGGATAGTATTAATCTGGCTTCACCAATTAATGATGGACAGAAGATTTACATACCTTCAGTGATAGAACGTGTTAACCAGATAAAAAATCAAAACACTACAGTTTCTGGTTCAGATAATGCAAATTCATCTATAAATTCATCAGGTAAAATTAATATTAATACAGCATCTGCAAGTAGACTGCAGGACTTATCGGGTATTGGACCCAGTAAGGCTGAGAGCATTATAGATTACCGTGAAGATAATGGTCGTTTTGCAAGTGTTGATGAACTGTTGAAGGTCTCGGGTATTGGTGAAGTCACACTGGAAAAGATAAGAGATGATATTGTTGTTAGATGATTGGGCTTCCAGGAGGCCTCTATTGCTTACTGCGGTATTTTTTGCACTAGGAATTATCCTGGCATATTATCAAGGGGCTTCGCCTATCTTTATGTTTATTATTATAATCTTTAGTTTTGCCTGCCTTATATTAGCTATACTCCATAAGCCATACCGCGTATTAATGATTTTTGCTGTTATATTTCTGGCCGGGTTTTCCCTGATGAACTGGCAGGAGATTAAATATCAAAGTCACTTATCGACAACCAGATATAATGGCTGTGGGCAGGTAGAGGTAATTGGTCAGATTATAGAAGATCTTTCTTCTTTACAGGGAAATAAAATTCTTCTGGACCCTTTTTTTATATCAGGAAACCCGGTAAAATATGGGCTAATTCAGCTGGATAAAAGGTATATACCTGTTCAGCTTGCAAATGGCGAAATTGTAAAAATAAAACTATCATTACATCAGCCATCCAGACAGATGAATCCAGGTGGATTCTCCAGTTACAATTATCTGAAGAGAAAGGGTATTTACAGTCAGGGTTATTTCGAAGATGAGCTGGAAAAGCGGGGACATTTCAAAAATATCGTTATAGAAAGCATTATCAGCTTAAAATACCACTTGATTAGCATATTGGACCGGACTGTTGAGAACCCCTATAATGAACTATATAAGGCCTTTTTGCTGGGAGAGAGGGATGGACTGCCAGATGAATGGGACCAGTCATTTACACTGTCCGGTGTAAACCATTTGCTGGCTATCTCGGGTATTCATGTGGGATTTATTGTAATTATCTTTCTCTTTATTCTGAAACTCTTTAGATTACCAGTTGGAACAAGAAATTTTCTGCTGTCATTACTGATATTATGCTATATTGCTTTAACAGGCTTCAGGGTTTCTGTTTTCAGAGCAGGTCTTTTATCACTTGCTTTCCTCTGGGCTCCATTTTTTAAATGTCATGGTGATGTCCTGAATATTCTTGGTCTTACTGCATTCTTGAATATGTTGATAAATCCATACCAGATATTCTCTATAGGTTTTCAGTTTTCCTATTTTATATTACTGATGATTATACTCTGGCATGATATTTTGAAGGGGTATATTACTACCGTTTTCTCAGTATCGGCAGCTGCCCAACTTGGTTCATCACCGATTACAGTATACTACTTTAACCTGATTACCCCCATTGCTGTTATTGCAAATGTCTGGGCAATACCACTGGTTGGAATACTGATATCTGCTGCATTAATAGGATTGCTGCTTGGATTGGTTCACCCTATATTTAGCTATCTGATCTTTAAAATCATAATCTACCCCAGCAGGCTGTTAACAGTGGGAATTGGCTGGATGTCTGCTATTTCTTATGGGCATATTGAACTGGCAACACCTCCACCATTTGTAATCATTTATATTGTATTTCTGTTAATAATCTTACCACTGTTTTTAAGAAAAAGGGTTTTCCCTTTAAACGAAATAATTAGGAAAAAGAGATTGTTCTATATATTGGCCTTTAGCTTGTTGTTTGTTTTTATGAGTATCATGATTCATCTATTGGATAGACAGTTGGAGTTAACATTTATATCTGTAGGACAGGGGGATAGTATTCACATCAGGACTGCGAACAATAACAATCTATTGATAGATGGCGGAGGTTATCTGGGTTATGATCTGACCCATGGTGAATATACTGTTTTACCGTATCTGAAATACCTTGGAGTTAAAAAACTGGACCTTGTATTTATTACACATTTTGATGCTGACCATGCTGCAGGTATAATAGACTTAATTGGAAACAGAGACATTGGTTTACTGGTACTGCCTTTTAATTATGAAAATAATGAACTTGCTATAAAGATAGTCAATAAGGCTAAAGATGAAGACATACCTGTTGTACTGGCCGGGCAGGGGGATTATTTTGAACTGGGTGAGCTTAGACTTAATATTATCAACCCTGAGCCTGAGATGAGTCCTTCTTCCAGAAATGAGAATTCACTTGTAATCAGGCTGGAGTACAGGGATTTTTCAATAATGTTAACAGGTGACCTGGAGGAAGAGGGAGAAGAAAGGCTTATCAACAGTGGCTATCTGCTGGAAAGTGATATTCTGAAGTTCGGGCATCATGGAAGTAATAGTTCTTCTACTGCGATGTTTCTTGAAAGGGTTTCAGCTGGTCACGGTATTATTTCTGTAGGTGAAAGTAATAATTATGGTCACCCATCAGAAGCAGTACTTAAAAGAGCCTATCAGCAGGGCATTAAAATCTGGAGAACAGACCTGCAGGGTGCTATTAAAGTAAGGACAGATGGATACAGATATAGGATAGAGGGACATATTCCTGATTAATAATAAGATCATAGATAAGCAAATAATGAACCTGTGAGGAATTACAGGATTATCTTGTTTAGTTGGATACTTAGTATTTATAATTAAGTCAAATTAAATGAGCGGGGAATCACCCCGCTCATTTGTATTAGTCTATGGCATATTATCATTATTATTTAATATTATTTCCATTTATAAATAAGCTATTACTAGTAACTTTGACCATTCTGACCAGCTAATGAGTTTTCATAAGCTTCAACCATTTTTCTTACCATATGACCTCCGATAGATCCGGTGTCTCTAGTGGTGAATTCACCCCAGTATCCACTCTGTGGAACGCCAATACCGAGTTCCTGAGCTACTTCAAATTTGAATTTTTCCATAGCCTGTGCAGCTAATGGATTTACAAGAGTATTACTTCTTTGACCAGCTCCCATGAAAGTTCACCTCCTTTTGTAACGACCTGTTAGTATTGTCTGCAATTCCAGAGTTGACTATACTAGTATTAAATGGTAATCATGAAAGTTGCTGGACATATATAAGAAATTATAGAATGATAGAAAATATAGAATATGGTTCGTACACAAAAATCTTATTCTTCGTAGCAAGACATATTTTTCGAAGCAAGAAAAGCTTATATCTAGCTATAATTATGGTTTCTCAGTTGACGAAACTGAAAAAAGGAGCGGGTGGGGTTTTATCCCCATCCGCTTTTATGATTATCCACCTGCCAGTGATAGGACACATTACCATTACAATATACAATCGACCGGTATTTTCAAACTCATAAAGTATCAAATAAATTGGTATCGAAAGACAGTAATCTGGTTATTATCCATATATCACTGAACAGGTAGTACATTAATATAATTTGCAGATAGAGTGATTTCTATGTTAATATAATATTGGTAAATGCTTGGTTCTAACTATAAGATTACAAAAGATTATCTTTCGTTCGAGACATATTTTTCAATCTTTTTTACGTATAGAGTATATATTGTTTTCCATAAGATAGGGTAATTAAATTAGCGAAATGAGATGATGAAATGGGTAAATTAAATGATATTTTAAATAGCTCACTTGAACAGTTGAAGCCGTTATATGTGATTTCCAGTGAAGATAGATATATACTGGCTAGTTTTAAGGAAAAGTTTGAAGAGAAATTTATAGAAGAAGGTATTCGTGGATTTAACTATACATATTTAGAAGAGGTGGAGGATTTTCCTGTGGTACTTAAGAACCAGGCAAACACACCACCGATGATGGCAGAGAAGAGATTTATTATAGCCAGGACTGAGAATTACTTCTCTTCCAAACAGAGTAAAGAGGAATTGTTAATCGGACTATTCAATAATTTCCCGGAGACAACCATACTGGTTATTCTGGTGGCAGGTAAGATCAATAATCGATTGAAGATAGTAAGTGAGGCGAAGAAAGTTGGAGAGGTAATAACCGCTTCTGCTCCTAAATTTGCAGATCTGGACAAATGGATTATGGCTGAATTCAGGAGACGGGGTAAACATATTGATAAAACAAGTGTAAATTTCCTGGAGCAGATGTTCAGTAATAATATGCAGCGACTGGAGAGTGAAGTTGAGAAAATATCTTTATATAAATCTGAGGATGACAGGATTAATCTGGATGATATCCTGCAGATAGTCAGTAAGGACCGATTGATAGAGGACAACCTGATTTTTTCACTGACAGATGCTATGATGTCCCGAAAAACAGGAGAAGCAATAAAAATATTGAAACAGATGATACATGGTGGTGCTATTCCACTGGTAGTTCTGGGAACGATGATCTGGCAGATAAGATTGCTTCTTTCTGTAAAGGTGCTGAAAGAAGAGGGGAATAATATCAGACAGATAGCTAAAAGGCTTAAAAGCCATGAATACCCAGTGAAAAAATGCTATAGTTACAGTAATAACTTTTCCGAGCGTGAACTGGAAGATATGCTGGAAGGTTTTCTGGAGGCAAATAATAGTATAGTGACAGGTAAATATGACCCTGAGATGGCACTCGAACTGGCTATTATAGGTTAAGATAGTTATTCTTCCCCAAATCAATTGGTGAAAAACCTTCGATTATTCTGCTGTCACGGCTTCGATGGTTTAGTGCTAACCTGTCCTTGCATGACCTGTCCTTGC
>JBKGXW010000120.1:0-6307 GCA_046546395.1 Halanaerobiales bacterium | reverse complement strand
GCCATTGAACAGCTTTTCCATAACCAACCTGTTCTTCCCATTCCTGACTTACTTTGCTTAAATAATCAGTGAAAGCATTGGTAGTTCCACTACCATCTGATCTACGAACAACTACGATATATTTATCCGGAAGATTGAGACCTGAATTGTTTTCTTGAATTCTTTCATCATTCCATTTAGTAATTTTCCCCAGGTAAATATCTGCAATATTTTCAGAAGTTAATTTGATTTGTTCTTCCAGGCCAGGAATATTATAAGTAACTACAACTGCTCCCATTACTGTAGGTATATGCATGATTTCTCCATCTGCTCTTTCCAGTTCTTCATCTTTCATGGGTGCATCACTACCAGCATAATCAAAGGTTTTATCAATAATTCCTCTAATTCCGCCGCCACTACCAATTGATTGATAATCAATTTTTACATCATTATTTTGAGTATAGACATCCATCCATTTAGAATAGAGAGGATACGGAAAAGAGGCACCACCGGATTTTAAAGAAACGTCCGCCAATACTGTTCCCGTAACCATAGACAAAAGTAAAACTACTAATAAAATCGCTGACAATTTTGATTTGAACACTCAAATTCCCCCTAATTAAGATTATTTTTTAAACTCAAATAAATCATAACAGAGGGATGTTACAGTAAAATTTCTTTTGAGTAAAAGAACGGTTAACTTTATGTTAATGAAATGTTAATATAAATAATTATTTATTTTGTGTTATTAAATATTATTTTTGAGCTTTTCTGAGCTATTAGGATTTTTATTGATAATATATACATAATCAGCAAGCCCGCTCCCAGATTGAAATATTTCAAAACCAGAATTGAATTAAATCTACGAATTTAGGGTTAGCTTACTCAATTTTAAAGCAATTTCTTCTCCCCCCGGTACACATTTATAAAGAGTAGTTTCCCCTTCAGAAATAGCTCTGGCATATTCAAGACAGGTACTATATCCACAGAAGCCACAGTTATGAGCTGGCAGGATATTGACTATCCTATCTATATCTGATTTTTCCCGGGCACTGATATAGTTTATAACTTCTTCCCTACTTATTAATTTATCAGTCAACATTCCCATCAGTATAATTATAGGTATTGTTAAAAGATATCGGGTAATGGCAAAGTCCATCCCCAAAAACTTAGTCTCGACAATAAACATTGGAAGTTTGACAACAGCCCAGGCGCTGATTATAATTACTGAATTACTGATACTGGCTCCTTTTTTCATTAAGGATTGGGTCAAGGGAAAAGCGGCATATATTGGGCCTGCGGAAACAGTTCCAACAAATAAAGATACTAATTTCCCTTTAAGACCGGAATCCCTACCAAAGTTTTTTATTATCACTCCGGCAGGAACCCAGGCATTTATCAGGCCTGTTAAAACAAAAACTGCAGGTAATATTTCGAGCATTTCTCTGATATAAACCCAGGTATTAGCTAAAGCATCTATTGCAATCTCAAAATCATAGATAACAGCTATTAAATAGCCTAAACCCGCTATTATTAAAAGCATATATTTTTTAATTGTTTTCCTCATAATATTACCCCCATTCCAAGTGCGATAAGAAGTGCTGCCAGAAAACTAATGAGATTTCTAATATAGGTAAATTTCTTACCAAAATGCTCAATTTCTACCGGCATAGTAGCAAAACCAACCATTGTTAGAGTAGTTATAAATGCAGCTATAGATATCAAATATGCCCCACTTTTAACAAGTGAAGATGCAAGCGGGAAAGCTACAAAGGCAGGAATAATGGTTACAGTCCCAACTATTGCCCCATATATGGTACTCAAAAGAGAACTATCTCCTCCCAGGACAGATTTTATTGCACTTTCCGGTACCACAGCCAGAAAAAGGCCGATAAGGGCCAGAATACCTATAATTTGAATCCCGGTCTGGAAAAACCTCCCTCTTGCCATTTTAAGACTTTCCACTGTCTTTTCTTTATCCTTTAAAAAAGAAATCATCAAAGCGATAATTGTACCCAATATTAAAAGAATAGTACTGATACTCATCTAAAACACTCCCATAAAATATGTTTGTTATCATTTGCTAACTTAGGTTTAAAAAAATTCTTAAAAACAATCGGAAAGCTTCATATTCCAATGATTTATCTATGCCTTTTTATATATTTAAATAATTCATCCAGTATTAACCTTGCTTTATCCTCAGGGTCATAGGAAAAATCAGAAGCCCTCCAATTTAAAACAGTCATTCTCAAAGCACCCATATAGAGAACAGCAAAAACATCAGGGTTAACATCATCCAAGATAAGTCCTGCCTTTTTATCTTCAATGATAATTCCTTTTATAATCTCTATGTTGTTCTCTCTGTGTAAATTAAACTTCTCTCTAATATCAGGGTATTCACTAAAGATCCCTTCCTGAAACAATATGGCTGTCAGATAAGGCCGTTCCTTAAGTACTTTTAGCTGTCTTAACATAATTTTTTTTAATAGAGAAAAAGCATCTACTTCTTCTGTTTTTTTATTCCATAATTGATTTTGATAGAAAACTATATCAGCCAGACTTTCGACAATCTCCTCTTTACTGCTAAAGTGCCTATATATTGCTGCTTCAGAGATTCCAATTTCGCTGGCAATATTCCTCATTGTCAAATTATAAAAACCCTTATTAAAAATTATCTCCAGAGCAGCATCCAGTATTTCCTGTTGGCGTTCTTCTGTACTCAATCTCTGCGGCATTTTTCATTCACTCCAATCTATCTTAGCTAATCAAGTTAACGCTTGATAACATAATTATAAAATATAATATTTAAGCTGTCAAGTGATGAAAGAATAAAGCCAAAGAAGTATTCATTTATAAGAAAGATTAGAAATGATCGTCAGTTTTCTTTGGCTTACCTCATAATAATATTTTGTTCAATATGCTTTGTTCAATATGCTTGCTTAATTTCACTTACAAACTGGGTGTCTTTACATTAAGTACAACAAACTCCTCACCCTGATCTGCATTCAGCGACATTTTTGTATTAGGGGGACAGGTAATAATATCTGTTGCTTCTACTATTGCTTTTTCATCTCCAATTTTTAGCGTTCCTCTGCCTTTTACTATATAAAAGAAAACATCTACAGGAACTGAATGCTCTGGTACTATATTGCCGGGCTCTAGAACAAGATTCATCACCTGTGCGTTATCATGCTTGATTAATTGTTTAGCGATTACACCTCTTTTATTTTTTTTGCCTTCAACTTCAGCCATTTTAATAATGTTCATTTTGTTTCTCCCTTCAATAATTATTTTAGTTAATATTGTTTCTCCATTAAACTATAAGCATCCATAGTTAACGTTCACTAACATTATAATTCTTTTTATTAACTATGGCTATGATAAATATCACAGTTCTTATATATGTATGTTAACCTCATCACTCAAAACAAAGATAAGAACTGGATCGAGTCTTACTGAGATTGTTTTAGATAAATAATCCCCATAGGGATGTTAAAATTCTATAT
The DNA here is from genome assembly GCA_046546395.1 of Halanaerobiales bacterium. Taxonomy (GTDB): domain Bacteria; phylum Bacillota; class Halanaerobiia; order Halanaerobiales; family DTU029; genus JBDNGI01. Next base: position 2,822 of record JBKGXW010000120.1, on the reverse strand, counting down.
CCTGGTATAGTGGGAATATTTCCTTATCTTCTCGAAGTATTCTATTTTTTGCATTTGATTTAAATCACAGTAGACAGTTAAATTTATTATAAAATAAAAACTAAGGCAATACCAGTTAACTTAGCTATTCTGGTACTGCCCTAGATTCAATTTATTACTGGCCATAATTAAAACTAACTCATAATTAGAAACCTTAGATAGGTCAATATTATTTATGTTATGTCGCCGACAATATCTTTCCTCAAAATCATATCATCCAGTGTACCACCTGCAGGAACCATGGGGAATACATTTTCTTCCTCTTCAATGATGAAATCAAGAAGATACGCCTCTTTACTATCCATGGCTTCCTGTAATGCTGACTTTACTTCTTCGGGTTTCGATACTCTTTTTGCCTTTATGCCATATCCCTTAGCAACCTGGACAAAGTCTGGTATCATTTCCGGACAGTCATCTCCTGGAGCTGAACATTGCGGAGGACATCCCTCCTGCCTCCTCAGACATGTACCAGCATACCTTTTTTCAAAGAACAACTCCTGCCACTGTCTTACCATTCCAAGATACTGATTGTTGAAGATTATAATCTTGACAGGGAGTTTATTCTTCGCTATTGTTGCAAATTCCTGTATATTCATCTGAATACTGCCGTCTCCAGCCAGGCAGAAAACATCAGCTTCAGGGTTTCCTATCTGTGCTCCAACTGCAGCAGGCAGTCCATACCCCATAGTACCCAGACCTCCTGAACTTAAGAAACTACGGGGTCTACTGTAACTAAAATATTGAGCTGCCCACATCTGGTGCTGACCTACCTCAGTAGTTATTATAGCATCACCATCAGTTAAACTATTTAGTTCCTCAATAATTTGACTGGGGCAGAGTTTCTCCTTTTTATACTGTCCTGCTTTATGGTCAAGTTCAGCCCATTTTGTGACCTGATCTACCCATTCCGGGCGATAAAAATTCTTGACAAGAGGATTTAGAACCTTAAGAACTTCTTTTACATCCCCTTCTATTGATACATTCGGAGTGCGCAATTTACCTATTTCTGCAGGGTCGATATCTATATGAACCACCTTAGCATTTGGTGCAAATAATTCCAGTTTACCTGTTGCTCTGTCATCAAAGCGAGCACCCAGAGCTATAAGCAAATCAGAGTTGGTTACTGCCAGGTTAGCCTCTGTTGTGCCATGCATCCCCAGCATCCCGAGACTTAATTTACTTCTTTCATCAAAAGAACCAATACCGGTCAGGGTTGTAGTAACAGGAATATCTGCCTTTTCTGCCAGTGTTCGTAGCTGATTACTTGCTCCAGAGATAATAACTCCACCACCTGCATATAATACCGGTTTTCGAGCGGCATTTATTAATTCAGCTGCCTTCTCTATCTGTTCTCTATTTCCTTCATAAACAGGGTCATATCCAGGTACTGAAACAGTTTCCGGGTAATTAAATTCAATTTCTCCTTTTAATACATCCTGAGGTAAATCCACAAGAACAGGACCTGGTCTACCGCTGCGAGCAATATAGAAGGCCTCTTTTATAATCCTTGCTAAATTCTTAACATCATCTACAAGATAATTATTCTTGGTAATTGGTAAGGTAATTCCTTTAATATCGGCTTCCTGAAAACCATCTGTACCAATAGCTGAATTGGCTACCTGACCTGTAAAGGCTACTATGGGTACTGAGTCCATATTAGCTGTTGCCAGACCTGTTACCATATTTGTTGCACCTGGACCAGATGTAGTAATACAAACACCTACTTTCCCGGTAGAACGCGCATATCCGTCTGCCGCATGGACTCCACCCTGTTCGTGATGAGGCATAATAAGCTTTAAATCAGATTCATATAACTGATCAAAAATGCTTATAACCTTGGCACCAGTATATCCAAATAAAACATCAACACCTTCTTCATATAATGACCTTACAAAAATTTCAGCTCCAGTTATTTTTTTCATTACTACTCACTCCTCAATTTTTTAATGAATAAGAAATTAAACAAAACTTGATTCCAGGATTATACCCCCACCTACTAACTCTTCTTTAATACTCGATTTAAGTCAGGTGTATTCCTTAAAAAAACCAGATATTTTTTTCTCTGATACTAAAAACTCCCGCCTCAATTAATAGAATCTAATCTAATAATCGGGACGGGAGATTATGTCTCACGTGGTACCACCCATTTTCGCCACTACTTACGAAGCAGCCTCAGCAAGTACACAGATACCCTTACTCTATCCTAATTTCTGCATTTGGTTCAAGCATAATTAAGATGTCCTTGAAGTCAAATATCTTTATAGATGCCTGACTTAATAAAGGTACATTTCATACTTCAGCACATGATAACGGATGCTATTCTCCTTTTTATAAGGATACCGGTAAAACCTACTCAACATGGAGTTCTATCATGCAATTTCAGCAATACATTTCTCATAATGCTTCAATATTACAATACTCCGCCATCTTTTCAGCTTTACAGTTCAGGGGCTACAAAAATAATCCTTCTGGATATCGGTTTCTCAGCATTGCCGACTCTCTGTAATCTTAAGTATTTATTTTACTCCCCATCATTACAAATCTCAATATATAGATTTATCAATAAGTATATATTATACTTTTAATCTTGTCAAGGAATAAATTTAACTTATACTCGCTAATTCCCACAACTAAATTTCTTCGGACACATGTCCTTAACTTCGTTCCGGGAAATATAATCTACTAAGCTAACTTTTCGAACATGCACTAGAAGAAAGGTTATTCTGTCGGTTATCTCATAGAACTTCAGAAGACTGGCCTCTGCCTGTGTAGCCAGGGTCTGA
>JBKGXW010000119.1:0-6312 GCA_046546395.1 Halanaerobiales bacterium | reverse complement strand
AAAAACTGCTGGATATGCAATTAGACATACCAGCAGTTTTTTATTACAAATATAAGGAGTGATTCATATTATAGTTTTTTTAAGTAGTAATAATATTCTATACATCAAAAAGTTCAGTACTTAGATATCTTTCGCCAGTATCAGGCGCAATAGTCACAAGAGTTTTGCCTTTACCCAGCTCTTTAGCCAGCTTCATTGCCGCTGCAATGGCTGCTCCAGAGGAAATACCAACCAGTAGTCCTTCTTCAACTGCTGCTCGCCTGCTTGCCTCCATGGCTTCATCATTCTCTATTTTGATAACACGATCGATAATATCTGTATTCAGTACGTCTGGAATAAAACCGGCACCAATTCCCTGAATCTTGTGTCCGCCGGCTCTTTCGCCAGAGATAACAGCAGAGTTAGTCGGTTCGATAGCTACAATTTTTATATCAGGATTATGTTCTCTGAGGGCTTCTCCAGTACCGGTCAGGGTACCTCCAGTACCAACACCAGCTACAAAGTAATCGACATTCCCTTCAGTATCTTCCCAGATCTCCTGAGCAGTGGTTTTGCGGTGAATCTCGGGATTGGCAGGATTTTTAAACTGCTGGGGCATGAAGTAATTATCATCACTGTCAGCAATCTTTTTCGCCTTATTGATAGCACCATTCATACCCTCGGAACCAGGTGTCAGTACAATCTCAGCTCCATAGGCCTTCAGCAACTTTCTTCGTTCAACACTCATGCTGTCAGGCATAGTCAGAATAACCTTATATCCTTTAGCAGCTCCAATCAATGCCAGGCCGATACCGGTATTACCACTTGTAGGCTCTACAATAGTACCTCCAGGCTTTAGTTTGCCTTCCTCTTCAGCTGTTTTAATCATACTATAGCATATTCTATCCTTAACACTTCCGCCAGGATTATTTCTCTCAAGTTTTATAAGTACAGTTGCATCATTATCTCCTGGCATGTTGTTCAATCTAATAAGTGGGGTTTTGCCAATTAATTCAGTTACATCATTATAAATAGCCATTTTTGACATACCTCCAATTTAAGTTATAAATAAAACCTAGTATTTTGATAGGTTTATAAGTATTATAAAATATTTTACTCCAGAAGTCAAGGGATCTCATCAACAAATAATACAGTAGAGTATGTCCGAATAGTATTTTACTTCATTCAGGGAATAATAACATTCTAGTCTCAGTTAATATTTAGCATTTCTCCTCCAGGTGTATTTATACAAAGAGTGACTATAGAACTAATGGAGGCTGTTTTCTCTTTTAATAGTTCTCGAATAATGATATAATTAAGTATAATTACTGATAAAATAAAGAAATATAAAATATTTACTTATTTTCTGCAGGGAGGTAGGTGTACACATTGTTCTTTAATCATAGTAATGTATTCAAACAGTCCAGCTTTATTCTGTTATTAATACTGTTGTTATTATTGGTTACTGGAAATACATATGCCGGCGGCCAACCAATGACAACCAATCATTTTCGTGTACTTGTCTTCCATTCATACCAGGAGTCTCTTCTCTGGGACAGACATATTAATATAGGTGTTCAGGAAGTATTTGCCAGGTCAGGGCTTGACTATGACCTTTATTATGAATATATGGACAGCAAGCGAGAAAAAACAGGTCAATATTTTCTGGAGCTGGCCGATTTTTATCGTTTTAAATATAAGGAGGAAGATTTTGATTTAGTTATCGCCAGTGACAATAATGCTCTCGCCTTCCTGAAACAATATGGGCGGGAACTATTTCCCTCTGTACCTGTTATCTTTACGGGAGTTAATGGTTTTGAAGAATATATGATATCAAGTCATCCACATATAACAGGTGTTGCAGAGGACCTTTCTTTCAGAGAAACAATAGATATTGCGCTGCAGAACCATCCTGAGAAGGAAAACATCATCATATATGGTGACAATACTACTACATATCGAGTTAACAAACAGCAATTATTAAATATAATCCCTGAATATGAGAACAGGATTAATTTTGATTTCAGGGATGATCTCAGAATATCAGAGATAGTAGAGGATCTAGAAACAGAGGGGAATGATTCGATAGTTCTTTTGATTTCTACCATCACTGATGACCAGGGCAGGACTCTATCCTTTGTCCGTATTTCAGAACTCCTTTCAGAGGCCAATCCGTCAATACCGATTTATGGATTGTGGGATTTCTTTGTAGGTCATGGTGCTGTTGGAGGAAAGGTGGTCAGTGGCAAAGTAATGGGGAGCCTGGCTGCTGAGATGGCTGTGGATTATCTTAATGGTATCCCTGTTGAAGACCTGGAAGTTATTCAGGACAGCCCCAATATCTATATGTTTGACTACAATAAATTGAATCAGTTTGAGATTCAAGAAGATACCCTGCCTGAAGATAGTATTATAGTTAACAGTCCGGATCCGATTTGGCATATTAATCGTGAGTATGTTATTTCAGCACTGATAGTCCTTGTCATACTTATTAGTTTTATTATCTATTTAATACATTCCAGAAATAAAATAAAAAAAGCCCGAGAGGAACTGGAAGCAGAAAGGGAGTTCAGCGATAGAATAGTAAATACAGCAGAGGCTGCTATAGTTGTTCTTGACCTGGAGGGAAGGGTAAAACTATTCAATAGATTTGCTGAAGAAATTTCTCATTACAGCAGGGAAGAAGTAATCGGGAAAGATGCATATCAACTCTTCTTTACTGAGTCTGCAAAGTTATATTATCGTGAAAAACTAAAGAATAAGCTTGAAAATGACATAAGTCAGTGGAGGACAGATACGACTGTTATTGACAAAAGGGGCGAGAAACACCTGGTTTCCTGGCATAATTCAGTTATTCGAAATACAGATCACGAGATTAATGGTATTCTGTCAATAGGTATTGACCTGACAGAGCAGAATAGAATTGAAGAAAGCCTTCAATATAAGCTTTATCATGATGAACTTACCTCACTACCGAATATGAAGTTTATTAGAGAGAAATTGACAATCAGTCTTGAAGAAGCCATAGAGCAGGACGAGAACCTGGCAATAATGATGCTTGACCTGGATAAGTTTAGATTAATAAATGATATATATGGACATCAGTTTGGTGATCAATTGTTGATCAGGGTAAGTGAACGTATCAACTCTAGCCTTGACCCCAGAGTCACACTGGCACGTATCGGTGGGGATGATTACATTATTCTTATCTCTGATATTAATGAAGTGCCGGAAGTGATCAGTATTGCTGAAGAGATACTTGAAGAGATCAGGAAACCATATTTCATAGATGATGAAGAGATAATGATTCAGGCCAGCATCGGGATAGCGGTTTATCCTGGTGATGGTTCAAATGAAGATCTATTAATCAAGGCCGCTGATTCTGCATTATACAGGGCCAAGGAGATAGGAAAAGGGTCATATCAACTCTATAATAATGATATAAATATACGGAATACCGAGAGACTATTTCTGGAGAAAAATATGACCCGTGCACTTGAAGAAGAGCAGTTTGAGGTATATTTCCAGCCTATAGTAAATGTAAGTGATTCATATATAATAGGTGCTGAGGCACTGCTTCGCTGGAACCATCCGGAGAGAGGGTTTATTCCACCGGGGAAATTTATTCCAATAGCCGAAGAGAATGGATTGATAATTGAGATAGGGTATTATGTAATCAGACAAGCCTGTTCCAGATTCAAGAAGTGGACTGAACAGGGCTGTGACCCCGGTATCCTTACAGTAAACCTTTCACCGCGTCAGTTTAACCAGGATAATTTAATAGAAAATATTGAAGAAATACTTGATGAATGTCAGTTCCCTGGTGATAGACTGGCCCTTGAGATAACAGAGAGTACGGCTATAAGTAATCCCGGGCTGACATCACGTACACTCTATGAGATGAGGAATAAGGGGATAGGGGTATTTCTTGATGACTTTGGCACAGGGTTTTCATCTTTGAATTATCTGACCCGTTTCCCTGTCAATGGACTGAAGATAGACCGTTCTTTCATCAATCTTCTTGAAAAAGGAGGAGAGAATCAGTCCATAGTAGCAGCTATCATCGCCATGGCTCATGAACTGGGCATCAGGGTAGTAGCTGAGGGAGTGGAGACAAACGAACAGCTGGACTTCATCAGGCAGCATAAGTGTGACTATACACAGGGATACTACTGCTATCATCCGATGCCGGCAGATAAGCTCGAGGAGCTGTTGTTGCGTAGAGATATGTGTTAAAAACTTCCGTTATTCTGCTATCACTTCAGTGAAACAGCAAAATATATGGGAGAATAAAATCAATTTTGCATAAGAGTTTGAATTAAGTTGTGCATATATATTATACTAATATAAAGGGAGATGATATAGATGAGAGAAGAACATCATTATGAAGTTAAGAAGAGGTCATTCTTTGCCAGTCTTCTGGTAACCATGATTGTTCTGATGGTTACATCAGCGATAGTACCGGGTATCTATATAGAGGGATTATTCACAGTATTTATTAGCGCCCTTATAATAGGGCTAATAAATGCAATAATCAAACCGATTTTTACAATACTGACACTACCACTGACTATTGTGACTTTTGGTCTGTTTCTTTTTGTGGTCAACGGGCTGATGTTACTTATAGCGGAAGCAATAGTACCAGGATTTGTAGTGCAGGGTCTTGGATCAGCAATACTGGGTTCAATAGTAATCAGTTTCTTTACCTGGCTGATAAATCAAGTTGTGTAGAAAAGTAGCCCTTATTAATAAAGATTCACTTGAGGATCATTTAAATGAAAAGGTGACAGAGCTTACAGAGAAAGAAGGCGAAGCAAAGTATAAAGCAAAATATAAAGCAATTAATTGCCACAAAAAGGGTTATCTTAATGATGACCCTTAAAATAATGCGAGAATCATTCCTGATAGAAAACCGGCTTATCAAAATATGTCCAAATATCTCTATTTATAAGGGAAATTAAATCTTCCAAAACGTCTGTATCATTGACATTGTAGGAAATTTGCACTATCATATTATTGAGAGAAAATTGCCCTCGCTTTTGTCTTTTTTTTTGGAAAAAGTTGCTGATGTAAGAAAGATTAAGTCTTGATGAATTACCTCAGATAATTAATATCCTCAAAGGTGAGATGTCAATTATAGGTCCCAGACCCGCTCTCTGGAATCAGTATGATTTGATTGACGGAAGAGATAAGTATAGAGCAAATGATGTTCCAGTGGGATTAACTGGTTTGGCCCAGATTAATGGTAGGAATGAAATCCCTATTGAGGTGAAGACGAAGTTGGATGGGGAGTATGTTGAGAAGATGGGCCTATTCTTTGATACTAAATGTTTCTTTGGAATTGGTGGAAAGACTATCGTGAACATATCTGATTAAACTAAAAAAAGTAGATGGAGTAAATCAGGTATATATAGTTACAAATAGAAATTCTATACTTACTTCAAAGAATGGGTAGATAATTATGATTATCTCTGAGTCAATGAAGCCAAAAGATGTTCCTAGAACCTATGCCTCTACAGAGGCATTACAGAAAGCCATTGGCTTTAAGCCACAGACATATAGAAGAAGGTCTGCAGGAGTTTGCTGATTGGTATATTGAGTATTATAGAATAAAAAGATAGTAAAATCGACAAAAAATACTAAATATTTCAATGTAATTATGTAATAATAGTAAGAGACTTATATAGACAGGAAATTATATATTTATATCGAATATATACCTTATATTATTAAATTAAAGCCTTTAATGAAACTAAATATATTATTTTATATCAAGGAGCTGAAATTCATGTATAAAAACAAAATAAGTATTATTGGGACAGGCTATGTTGGTTTAGTTGGTGGGGTATGTCTTGCAGACTTTGGCAACACTATTATAAATGTGGATATTGACAAGGAGAAAATAAACAAATTAAAGTCAGGTGAAGTTCCTATCTATGAACCTGGCTTACAGGAAATACTTGATAGAAATATTGAAGCTGAGCGAATAAGCTTTACTACAGACATAGAAACTGCCGTAAAAGAAAGTGAGGTTATCTTTATCTCTGTAGGTACACCTCCTGCTGATGACGGAAGTGCTGATCTTACTTATGTCTTAAATGTAGCTAAAACCATTGGGAAACACATGAATGGGTATAGGGTAATTGTAGATAAATCTACTGTGCCTATAGGAACAGGAAGAAAAGTAGCAGATGTAATTAAGGCTCAGCTAGAAGAACGTGGAGAGGACTTTCCTTTCGATGTAGTGAGTAACCCTGAGTTTTTACGTGAAGGTAAGGCTGTTTATGATGTTATGCATCCAGATAGGGTAGTTATTGGAACTGAAAGTGAAAA
>JBKGXW010000118.1:0-6375 GCA_046546395.1 Halanaerobiales bacterium | reverse complement strand
TCTAAATATCAAGCATCAATAATGACAATCAATCTAAATATCAAGCAGTAATAGAGAGGAATAGAATAATAATGATTAGACATACTTCGTTCAAATTAATTGTGCTCTTAACAATAACTATTTTAATAAGTAACAGTATCTTTGCTTCGTCCGCTTATGCTCTTTCCAGTGATTTATTAAGTAAAGAAAATATTTTAAGTGTAGCCAAAGGGGTTGCAGCTATTTATCTGCTAAGTCGGGTTAATTCACTGATGAATGAAAAAAATGATGCAAGATCGTCTTCTGTAGAAGAAAAAGTAGCAGAGGAGTATTATGACCTTGTGATAGATCCCCTTACTTATAATAAAATGAGTGGTAAAGTAATACTCCTTGATCCCGGTCATGGAGGACATGATCCGGGTGCTGTTGGCAAACGGGGTTTAAAAGAAAAAGATCTTACTCTGGATATAGCATTAAGGGTATTCAAACTATTAAAGACTAATACCAGTGCCCGTGTATATCTAACCCGGGATAGTGATCAGTTTATTTCACTGTATAAAAGGTCAGAGATGGCAAACAATCTAAATGCCGACACCTTTATCAGTATTCATATTAATGGTGCAGAAAATGGAATAGAGCGGGGGATTGAGACATATGCTCATTACAATTCTTCTAAAAAATCCTGGGCACTTGCCTGGTACCTCCAGGATAGTCTTGTAAGGGAATTGGGATTTATAGACAGGGGACTTAAAGCTGAGAACTTCCATGTTGTCAGGGAAACAAATATGGATTCAGTCCTGCTGGAAATTGGATTCATCACAGAACCCGCAGAAGAAAGACTGCTTAGTCAAAACAGTATAAGAGAGAAAGCTGCTCTGGCAATTTTCAGGGGAATCCTTGATTATTACAGTAAATCTTAATGGAGAGCTTTCTATCAGTAATTTTATTAAAAAACACACTTTACAAATCATTGTCAAAAGTATATTATTATATAAAAGGTAAATAATTTAGTATATAAACAAAAAATATATAAGACGGCGCAGATGGGAAGAGAGGATAAAAACCACTATAGTCAGAGAGGATTATCAATAGGCTGCAAATAATCCATAGTAGTTTATCTTTATGCATCCCGGAGTCTAGTCCCTGAACACAAGCTCGTACTTATTATTCGTAATAAACGGCTCAAATGCATATATATTACAAAATAGTAGGGGATTACGGTTATACCGTTATCATTACAGGAGTGGGTTATTTATTATAAAATTACGAATCCGGTTACTGGTATATTGAAAGTACTGGATTTTTACATAAATAGATTTTATAATATATAACCAACCAGAGTGGAACCGCGAACCTTCGTCTCTGTATTTTAGAGATGAGGGTTTTCTTTGTTGCTAGAAGTTGGAGCTTAGAGTCAGAGGCGAATGAAGAAGGTATCTTTTAGATTAGATAAACTGATTCAAATTAAGAATTTTTAGCCGATTATCTATTAAAATTTAAGGAAAGGGGAGTTAAATATGCTTAAGGTTTATAATACACTGACAAAGAAAAAAGAAGGTTTTAATACCATTAAAAAGGATAAGGTTATGATGTATGTCTGTGGTCTTACAGTACAGAACTACTCACATCTGGGTCATATCAGGAGTGCAATTAATTATGATGTAATTCGAAGATATTTAGAATATAAGGGTTATGATGTAACATATATTCAAAACTTTACTGATATAAATGAAAAAATAGTAGCCCGGGCTAAAGAGGAAGAAATGTCCCCGGAAGAGCTTGCGGAAAAATATACCCGTGCTTATTTGGAAGATATAGATAGATTAAATGTAAAAAGGGCCAGTAAGTATGTTAAAGCTACAGAAAATATTGATGCTATAATTGATATGATAGAAAGATTAGTTGATAGGGGTTATGCTTATGAAGCTGGTGGTAATGTTTACTTTAGTGTAGATAAATTCGAAGACTATGGGAAATTATCCGGTAGAAAGCTGGAAGATATGCAGGCTGGTTCCAGGATAACAGTAGTAGAAGAAAAAAGGAATCCTATGGATTTTGCGCTATGGAAAAAAGCCCCTGAAGGTGAAAAAGAGTGGGATAGCCCCTGGGGTAAAGGTTGGCCTGGCTGGCATATCGAATGCTCTGCTATGTCAACAAAATACCTTGGGGATAGTTTTGATATTCATGGTGGTGGATCAGATCTGATATTCCCACATCATGAAAATGAGATTGCCCAATCAGAAGCCTGCACAGGAAAAGAACCATTTGCAAAGTACTGGCTTCATAATGGCTCAGTTAATTTGAAGGGTGAAAAAATGTCCAAATCACTGGGCAATTTCTTCACTACAAGGGAACTCCTCAAGAAATTCAGGGGAGCTGAGATAAGGTATTTCCTTTTAAGCAAACATTATCGCTCACCTATCGATTTTACAATTGAAGAACTGGAGAATTCCAGAACCAGCCTAAAAAGAATAATTAATATTATAAATAATATGGAGAGAATCATGAATAGTGAAATTGAAAAGGATGAGAAAATTAGCAGTCTAGATGAACATCAAATTACCAACCAAATCACTGCTCGTAAAAAGGCTTTTGTAGAATCTATGAATGATGACTTTAATACTGCCAGAGCTATTGGGGTTTTACATGAGTTTATTACAGATATTAATAAAGTAATAAACAATCAGGATTTCCTTATAACTGAGGATTCCATACTGCTAGTTAAGGAGACCTACAGGCAGCTCGATGAATTTATGGATATTTTAGGCCTAAATGTTTCTGGTGAAGAGGAGCAATATGCAGGCACAGAGACTGTCAATCAATTAATTGAATTGATGCTTGATGTAAGGGAAGAAGCTCGAAACAAAAAAGACTGGGGTGTGGCTGATATGATAAGGGATGGTTTGAATGACCTGGGCTTTGAGATTAAAGATACCCCACAGGGAGTTGTCTGGGAAAAGCACGATTGTATATAATAATATATAGAAATATTCTATTTGGAACCGCTATAGTCGATTTTCTCTAAATTAAGGTGAAAATTGTTCGATATTATGACGGTTGGGGCAATTATCCGGGGAAATAATTAATGGTTATAGAGAGATTTAAAGAGTCTTTAGAAGGGGCGAAATATAATGGACACCAAACAGGGATATACAGAAAGGGAGGCTGCTTTGCTGTCACCGGGTTTGTTGGCCTATATTGGTGACAGTGTTTATGAATTAATGGCCAGAAGGTATTCCCTTGAAAAAGGTCATAGAAGACTTCACGATATTCACCAGAGTACAATATCACTGGTAAATGCAACCAGTCAGGCTAATTTCCTGAGAATAATTGAAGGCATATTGACAGAAGATGAGGAAAATATAGTGAGAAGAGGCAAAAATACTAAGACTGGTAATGTACCAAATAATGCAGAGATGATGGATTACAGATTGAGCACAGGATTCGAGGCTCTGGTCGGATATCTTTATCTTTCAAATCAGGAGGACAGGCTTCATACGATATGGAATAAGATAATAGAATCACTTGAAAGATAAATATATTTAATAGATATTTAATCTGATTTACCCTGAGTAAGATGTGTAGAATCTGAATAAATTGTGTGAAACATGTACAGGAATATTTTATAGAAAACATGGGGAGGAATAGTAATGCAAAAGGGTTATATTGGTAATGGGAAAGTTGAGTTAATAGCTGGTGGGGGAAAAGTCTATACAGATATTGCTGCCAGGTTTGTACGCTCTGAACGTGAATTGGAAGACATTATAAGTTCTCCTTATTCCAGTAAATTGGTCCGAAGAATAATAAATAGTGGTCATGAAGCGGCTGTGGAATTTGATTTCTTTATCTTTGGTGTAGAGGGCTATGCGCGTGTTACAGAGGTACAACTGGTGAGGAAAAGACTTGCTTCCTATATGATTAAGTCAGGGCGTGCGGAAAAAGGAGGAAAAAGGTCTTTTGATATAGTAATACCAGACAATATAGATAAATTTGAAGTAAAGGGTTCACTACCAGTAAATAATTTGACTTTACAGGATGGGACATCTTTGGCCAATTATTTACCTGATAATGAAACAGAAGTAATTTATAGTTATGGAGCAGACGATATATTACAATTGATAGAGAACTGGTATGACCTGGGAGTGGAAGAAGGACTTCCGGAAGAGGATTTACGTTATTTAAAGCCTCAGGCAACTGAGTTCAAGGCTTTAATTGGCATGAACGCTCATGCATTGAGAGACTGGTTCAGGATCCGCTGCTGTAAAAATGCTCAGAGAGAGATACGTGATATGGCCAATAAAATGCTAAAACTTTGTAAAGGAGAAGCTCCTGATTTGTTTAAAGATGCAGGGCCAAACTGTGTAAGATTGGGCTATTGTCCAGAAAATGAAATGCAGCATGAGGACTGTAAGGGCAAGATAATAACCAAAGATAAAGCCCTGGATATTATTAAGTCATACCAGAGAGTTAATAAGGAAAGCGCAGCTACTGAAGAATAAAGTGACAGGAGGGCTGGAAATTAGTTTCTTTCCGGTAAATAGCTTATCAGTGAATGAAGATCTGGATAAGTAGGGTTTAGACGATAAATCTTTCTATGAAAGTTGAAGTATTAATAATGAGGTGATTTGATGGCAAAGATAGAAGGACGTAACCCGGTTCTTGAAGCACTTAAGGGACGACGTAGAATTGATAATATATTAATACAAAAGGGGATAAAGGGTGACAGGATAGAGTCAATAATTGAAGATGCTCAAAAACAGAATATCCGAATTGAGAGAGTGGCGAAGATTAAGCTGGATCATCTGGCTGACTCACATTCACATCAAGGCATCATAGCTTTTGCAGCTGAAAAACAACTGGTCTCTCCGGAAGAGATAGTAGATTATGCTAAAAGACAGGGAGAATCACCATTTGTTATTGTACTCGACCAGATTCAGGATCCTCACAATTTTGGAGCAATAATCAGGACGGCCTATGCTGCTGGCGCTCATGGAATAATCTATCAGGATAAACGCGCAGTAGACATTACTCCTGTAGTTCTAAAAAGCTCAGCTGGTGCTACTGAACACATTATGTTATCGCAGGTTACCAATATAAATAAGGTAATCGATAGGCTGAAAGATATGGGATTATGGGTTGCAGGTGCAGATATCGATGGAGATCAATTGCACTTTGAGTCTGACCTGAAGGGTTCTTTGGCTATTGTAATAGGAAGTGAGGGTGAAGGTTTGCGAAGATTAGTACGAGAGAAGTGTGATTTTCTTATTAAGATTCCAATGCCTGGAGAGCTGGGATCCCTAAATGCTTCCGTTGCGGCTGGCATAATTATCTATGAAGCTGTTCGGCAGCGTTACAAAAAGACCTAAAATATCCCAGAAGAATAGCTTTCTTATATATATATATATTACATTATTTTATTCTTAGATATAGCTTGACTAAGTCAAATTTAATCAGTATAATAGTAATGTATGAGGTACGGGTTATATAAGGTTAGGGGGGGTCTGATTGAGGGGCAATGTTCAGGAAATTCAGTATGAAGATTATTCAAAAATGAATGATGAAGAGTTAATAGAGTTAGTACAGAATGGAGATAGGACAGCTGAGGAGACATTAATAAAGCGCTATAAGAATTTTGTACTTGCCAAATCAAGATCCTACTTTCTGGTAGGGGCTGATAGAGAAGATATAGTTCAGGAAGGAATGATAGGTTTATTTAAGGCCATTAGGGATTATAAGGTTGAAAGGTTGGCTTCTTTCAGGGCCTTTGCAGAATTATGTATTACCAGACAAATTATTACTGCAATAAAGGCTGCTACTCGTCAGAAGCATCAACCATTGAATTCATATATATCGCTTAATAGACCTATATATGATGAGGAATCTGACCGTACACTTCTTGATATATTAAAGGGCGGTAAATTAACAAATCCCGAAGAACTAATTATCAGCCACGAAACATATGATTTAATTGAAAATCAGATAACCGAAATGTTGAGTAAGTTAGAATTAGATGTTTTGCAGGAATACTTAGAGGGCAAGTCTTATCAGGATATTGCTGAGGCTCTAGACAAGCATGTAAAATCAGTAGATAATGCGCTTCAAAGAGTTAAAAGAAAACTGGAAGTATTTTTAGAAAAACATAATATCTAGGTAATTATCCTAAGTATTTACACAACTTCAATGTAAAAACCCACCTCAGGGTGGTTACATAAACAAAATGCTGTGTAATTACAGCTGATGTATATTTTTTGTGGGCCGATTGATTATGTATTTTTCTCAGTATTAATACCATAGCCCGGTTTGTTAAAGATTATAAGAATGATTAATAAGGAGAGTGAATGAAATGGCAAAACAAAAGTTTGAAAGAACTAAACCACATGTTAACATTGGAACAAT
>JBKGXW010000117.1:0-6405 GCA_046546395.1 Halanaerobiales bacterium | reverse complement strand
TATTGGTGAAAAAATCCTTCTCAATGTCGAGAACGAGATTAATTTATTCACTGAATTTTTTGACCGTCCAGTTTCTCCATCTCTCCTGATTCCATATACCCCTATTGTCCAGAAAACCGTTGTATTGGCAATATAATATAGGGTTACATATGGTATACTACCCTCACCAAAAAGGGCCACATTCACAGGTAAACCAATAAATATTGTATTTGCAAAGGTAATTAACGCTGAAAATATCCCCCTTCTGTCTTCTCTTATCTTCAGCAACCTGCCCAGAGGAACACTGATCATGTATGTTATCAAAACTGCGAAAAAGGGAACAATCACTCCACCCAGGGTCTCCAGTAATTCTTCCTTAGTAAAGGAAGTCATCAAATTATAAATCATTACTGCAGGTAATGATATATTTACGATTAGTTTAGAGAATAAGTGGGAGGATTTATCGCTTAACCATCTTTTACTACATAGAAAATAACCTATAGAAGCCATTATTATAATGCTTAGTACACTTTGTAATGCGTCTATTACAACCATCATTGTTCCCCCTGTGTTTAGGCTTAAAGTTTAGTTTAGGTATATAGATACACAGTGAGCAAAGACTCCATAATAAACCCTGTTCACTGTTTATCTATCTGGACTAATGTTTGTCTGTCTAATTATATCATAAAAAGTAAGTACCTGTATAAATTCTAACATTAAATATCTGTCATGTATTCCTGTAAGCAAATCATCTTATTTTATTGCCTACCTGGCATTTTAACTAATTCTCTGATATTAACCTTTCTACCGACTTCGATAGAACGGCGTGCTGCAATACCAGTTAAAATAGACATAGTCCCATCCACTCCTCCTGCTTTTCTTCCTAGTGGATCAGAATCATTATCATCAAGGAATATATCCTTAAGCAGACGGATATCGCCACCACCATGTCCCTCTTCCTCAACTTCTACTTCTATTTTGTAAGATTCATCAAAGAGAGGAAACACTTCAAGGCGTATATTGTTCTCCGGTGTCCTTCTTTCAAGTTCACCATTATGACCGCTGATATAAGAAGCCTCCACTACATCCTGTTCGATTCGACCTTCTGTACCTATAAATGCCACCTTATATCCCTCATAGGGTGCATAATTATTTAGAGAATAGCTCAGTAAAACTCCGTTTTCATACTTTGCTGTAACTGCTCTGGTGTCCCAGATATCGATCTCCGGTGAGAATACACATCCATCTCTAAAATAACCATCTTCATGTTCTGCGTTGCTGTATAGAGAAGTTAACTCATCGGAATCAGAGAGGTCAAGATAAAATTTACATTGATCAGTCATATCACATGTACTACAGCGCAGGTGATAGGGGAAGGTCTCCGGGCGGTAGAAATTCTTTTTGCCCATAGCAAAGACCTCTTCGGGATAACTATCTATCCACCAGTTCACCAGATCAAAATGATGAGTAGACTTGTGCACCAACAGTGAACCTGAATTGTTTTTATTACGGTGCCACCTTCTGTAATAATCAGCACCATGTGTAGTATCCAGATACCAGTGGAATTCCACCATAGTTAGTTTCCCTATAACACTATCCTGAAGTAATTCTTTTATTTTGGAGCGATAGGGTGAATAACGATAATTAAATGTAACAATCAGGTCATTAGCAGTTTCATTGATTGTGTCAACTATAGCCTGACATTTCTCTTCATCTGTAGTCATCGGCTTTTCAGTAATCACCTTAAGCCCTCTTTTTAAGCCTTTAATAATATATTCATGGTGATGTCTGTCTTTAGTTGTTATTACAATCCCCTCTATATTCTCATTCTCCACCATATCTTCAAACTGATGTGGGCTATAGGTTGGCAGTTTTAAGCCCAATTTCTCATTTACATAGTCCATTCTGCTCTGATTCAAATCCATTAATGCTGCCAATTGATGTTTTTCACTTATCTCCTGCTGATTAACAAGTGCATCATAATACATAGCTGCCCTGGAACCAGTACCAATTATTGCATATCTCAAAATATCGCCCCCTTAGCTTATTTATAAAGTAATTATTCTTCTGCGAAAAGCTTATATTAAACACATTTATTAAAATTAAGTCATGTGTCGAAGAATAACAATTTCGTATATTACTATTATCGTATATTACTATTAATTTAAATATATATTAAAAATTGCATAATAACAAGACATTACTTGCTCTATTAATTGTTTTTCTACATTTTTTGTGGTAAACTGATCCTGAGTTAAAATGAATCTTGAAGATTTTTCAGTATATGATCCCTGGAGTTGAATAGTTTAAAAGAAATCTTATATCAAATCTTGAGTCTTGAGCGCAGTGAAAGGAATGATACTTATAATGATAGCTATTGATAATAAACTACTGACAATCGAGCATGTTTCCAGAGAAGGCGGAAGCCATACCATGCCTGCAAAGCATTATCATGAGGGATATGAGATTTATTATTTACTGGAAGGTGAACGCTATTACTTTATAGAAGATAGAACATATAGAGTAAGGAAAGGGAATCTTGTCTTAATTAATAAGAATATACTACATAGAACCATTGATACTGAAAACCCGGATCATGAACGAATACTAATTGAATTTCATGAGAATTTTTTGAAACCTTATTCTAAAGAAACTAAAGATATCAGCCTCTACTCAATTTTTAAACAAAAGCAGTTTGTTTATAAACTAAATGTTGAAGAACAACTCTGGCTGGAAAATCACCTCTTTAAAATGATCAAAGAAAAGAAAAGTAAAAATAAAGGTTATGTCAGTTATATAAGATTACTTTTGATTGAACTTCTGATTTACTTTAACAGACAATTGAAAATAGATTCAATATCAATCGTAGAATACCCTGACCCGACCCACGAAAAAATGGCCGAGATAGCAAGTTTTATAAGTAAAAATTATAACAGTGATCTGAGTCTAAAAAATGTAGCCTCTTTATTTAACTACAGTTCTACTTATCTAAGCAGGACATTCAAACAAGTTACTGGATTTAGCTTTGTAGAGTATAAAAATAACATCCGGATTAAGGAAGCCCGGAAGTTATTACAGCAGACCGATTTAAACATAAGTGATATATCAAGTATGGTGGGTTATAATAACCTTACCCATTTTGGAAGAATATTTAAAGAAATAACAAATTATTCGCCACTTAATTTTAGAAAGTTAATGTCTATGAAAAGATCTTCAAAATAATATTCTTCTACTATATTAAACTTCTTATTATAATTGTTATCTAAAGAATGTATATTAACTGATAATATCCACTCCATATGGTTCCAATTTTAAGTTTTCTATCCTACCACCAGAAATCAGGCTCTGGTACGCTTCATCCAGAGGTATTTCTTTCTTTTCATCTGAAAAGTTCATCACAAAAATATAATCATTTTCTCCATCTGTTCTGAGTTGTGCAGTAACACCATATGGTAGATCAGTGTTTAAAACTGACTCCAGTCCAGTTTCTTTTATAATTGATCCATAAAAATCATTGAGAAAATCTTCTTCATTACGCGAAGCAATATAATATGCTTTCCCTTCCCCATATTTATTGACTGTCAGTGCAGGCCTTCCGGCATAAAAATCTTCTTTATATCTGGCCAATACCTGTGCTTTTTCTGCGTGTATCAGGTCACAGAAAACACCAGCTTTATATTGTCCTTTTAGATCAGCAAGTCCAGTTTCCTGTTCAATCTCTACATAATTATAATCACTATCATATAGAGCATCTATCTCCTCTGCCCAGATACCCATCAGATTCTTAAGTGGACCGGGAAAGCCACCAGGAAAACATAGGTCATTTTCATCAACAATACCAGACCAGTAAGTAACAATGAAGGTGCCTCCTTTTATTACAAATTCCTCTATTCTCTCAGCAACACCATCCTTAAGCATATATAACATAGGAGCAACCAACACTTTATATCTTGAAAAATCCTGTTCCATGTCAATTACATCCACAGGGATTCCCTTTTTCCAGAATTCCCGATAGTGGCGCATACAGGTTTCCTCATAACCTTTTTTCTCTCGCCTGGGTCCTGCTGCATCATTAATAGCCCATCGATTTTCCCAATCAAAAATAACTGCTACTTCAGGCTCCACAGTAGTTCCGATTACTGGATCCAATTTCTTCAATACCTGTCCAAGTTCTGATACATCCTGAAAAACACGGGTATTTTCATGTCCCACATGATCAACTACTGCACCATGGAACTTCTCGAAACCACCTCGTCCTTTTCGCCACTGGAAATACTGGACAGTATCAGAACCATGAGCAACAGCCTGTAGAGAAGAGAGCTTGTGCATACCAGGTCGCTTCAATTTCCCTACTGCCTGCCAGTTAGTCTTACTTGGGGTGCTTTCCATTAGCATAAAGGGTTTACCACCTTTAAAGGAACGATATATGTCATGTACAAACGAAATATCTGAAGCTAATTTCCATTCAGCTCTTTCGTCATGCCATGTGGGATAATTATCCCAGGATATCACATCAACCTCTTCGGCAAATTTCCAGTAGTTTAAACCATCATAGATACCCATAAAATTGGTCGTGATCGGGATATCTGGTGTTATCTCTCTCAATGGTTTTATCTCATTTTTATAAAAATCTATAGTCTGGTCTGTCACAAATCTTTTCCAGTCAAGTTTCAAGCCATGTATTGACTGCATACCATGGGGAGCTGGTGACTCTATTCTGGACCAATCTGTATATGTATGGCTCCAGAAGCTATTCCACCAGGCCCTATTCAGGTTTTCCAGAGTACCATATTTATCTTTCAACCATTCCCTGAAAGCCTGCTGACACATTTCACAGTGACACTCCCCACCATATTCATTGGATATATGCCAGAGCAATAAAGCTGGATGATCTCCATACCTTTCCGCAAGTCTACGGTTAATATCAAGGGTTTTTTCCCTGTAAACCTCTGAAGTATAACAATGATTGTGTCTCTCACTAAATAATATCCTTTTGCGATCAGCATTGACCCTCAGTACTTCTGGATATTTATCAGCCAGCCAGTCAGGCCGTGCACCACTTGGAGTAGCCAGGATAACATAGATTCCATTATCATATAATCTATCAAAGACATCATCAAGCCAGTCGAACTCATATTTTCCTTCCTCTGGTTCCACTGCTGCCCAGGCAAATATACCGACACTCATGGTATTACAATTGGCTTCCTTCATCAGTCTGACATCTTCCTCTAAAATATCAGGTCTATGCAGCCACTGATCCGGATTGTAATCCCCACCGTGAATAAAGTGTGGAAACTTGTTATTTATGGCCTTATACTTTTTCATTTGTTATTCCTCCTCAGTCTTAATTAACCTCTTATATCAAATCTGAATTCAGTAATAGATTCATATTTTTCTCCTGGTTTTAAAATAGTTGATGGGAAATTATCCTGATTGGGTGAATCAGGGTAGTGCTGTGTTTCCAGGCAGAAGCCGCCATATCGTATATATTCTTTATCACTTTTTCCTATATGACTTCCATCCAGATTATTACCACTGTAAAACTGCATACCCGGCTCTGTTGTCCAGACCTCTATATTTCGTCCACTTTCTGGTTCAAAAACATCAGCAGCCTTGCGCAGTTCACCATTACTACCATTTAAAACATAATTGTGGTCATATCCTCCGCCAAACTTCAGCTGTTCATTCTCATTTTCGATATCAACACCTATAGTTTTGACTGTAGTAAAATCAAAAGGCGTGTTTTTGACTGGTTCTATGACCCCTGTCGGGATAAGCCCTCCATTAACTGGAGTATAGCTATCTGCATTAATAAATAATTCATGATCGAGTACATTCCCATTACCCTCACCTTTCAGGTTGAAATAACTGTGTTGTGTCAGATTTACAGGTGTTGCTTTATCAGTCTCTGCATAGTACTCAACACGTAAGGTGCTTTCAGTTAGGTAATAATATACAGCTATATCCAAGTTTCCTGGATAACCTTCTTCTCCATCTTTACTTCTATAGTATAGTTTTAGCCCCAGTTTACCGCCTTTTGTAATAGGTGTAATATCCCATAAGACTTTATCAAAACCCTTAATACCACCATGTAGATGACAGGGTATTCCCCCATTTTCATCATTCAAAGCCAGTTTATACTCTTCTCCACTTAGATCAAATCTACCATTAGCTATCCGATTACCATATCTACCTACCAGTGCCCCAAAATAAGGAGAATCTTCAATATAATCTTCCAGATTGTTATATCCCAGTACTATATCTTCCAATTTGCCATCACGGCCAGGGGTATAAAGACTGGTAATAATCCCCCCATAATTAATGACACTCAGTTTAATCCCAGTTTCATTTTCCAGTGTATATTGTAATACTTCCTCTCCTTTATCAGTAATTCCAAAAGAAGTAATATTGATATTCTTTACTTTT
>JBKGXW010000116.1:0-6678 GCA_046546395.1 Halanaerobiales bacterium | reverse complement strand
TAGTGTTGCTAATATTAGTATCTAGTTGGACCCGGGGGTTGTTCCGGTAATAAAATTCAGAGGAGAATTTATATGCATAGACTAAAGCAGGTAATGAAAGATATAAACAGACAGTACCTCTTTGATGAAAAAATCTTGATTGTGCCTTCCTATACCAGAGGAAGACAACTTCTGCATTCCCTAACTGAAAGCGGCATAAACATCCTTAACCTTCATCTGAAGACTATTAATCAGCTGGCTGTTGAACTTTATGAAAAGAATCATTTTGGTCAGAATAAAGAGCTAATTGCTTCAGATACGGGAAGACTGCTTACATATAATATCCTGAAGAACCTTAAAAGCAGTGAGCAACTAGTCTACTTCAATGAACTGCAAATAACTGCAGGTATTAGCAAAGCCATATACAATACACTCCTTGAATTAAGGATGGCAGATTTCACTTCAAATTTGGATACAGATGCCTTTATAGCTAAAGAGAAGGCTGAGGATATTCAAAAAATTATGGAGCTATATCAAGAAGAATTGAAGAAAAAGTCCTATCTAGATAGAGCGGACATCTATAGACTGCTTTTGAATACCTTTAAAGAACCGATATCTAAAGAAGCGACATCTAAAGAATTTAATCAGGACCCTGGATCCATTTATATTATTCCATCAAATCTTGAAGTCAACTATCTACAAGAACAGTTCCTGAATTTAATATTGGATAACTATAAACAGGATAACAATGAACAGAATAACTATAAACAGGATAGCAATGAACAAAAAAACAATAATACCGATAAGCAGTATATAATCCTTCCACTGGAAGAAGTTCCGGGACTGCAAAAGCCAGAAACATATTACATATCTAAAAATTATCAGGCTGAAAAATACATGGACTATCTCTATGATATAGATAACTGTCCTGAAGAATTAGACAGCCCTTATATCAGAATAAAGAAGGCCTATGGTGAGAGTAATGAAGTTAAAGAGATCCTTAGAGAACTGAAGAGGGAGGACATTCCTTTTGACAGGGCAGTGGTATTCTGTACTGTCAGTGAACCATATAATCAACTCTTCTATGATATTCATATAGGGGATAGTCTTCCCATTACATTTGGAGATGGTATAGGTATTAGAAATACTGCTCCCGGTAAACTCTATTTCTCTCTTCTGCAGTGGATAGAGGAAGGATATAGTGATAAGATACTGCGAGAAATACTCCTCTCGGGGTGTTTTAAATATAATGACGGTCTCTATCCATCTCAGCTAGCAGGAGCTATTCGCAAAATTGCTATAGGCCGTGGTAGAGAAAGATACTTCGATGTACTCAAACGTGAACTGGAGGAATATGAGCAAGCTTCCTATCAATATCAGGAATTAAAAATAGTACTGAAATTTATTGAAAGCATTTTCGCCTCTCTCCCTGCTGAAGATAAAGATGGTCTGATAAATGCTGGAGAATTAATAAATGGCCTGGTAGAGTTAATTAAAAACCACAGCATGGTAAGTGGAGATCTCGATGCAGAAGCTCGAAAAGTGATAATAGAAACATTGGAAGGTGCAGCGCTATTTTTTACTGACCATGAAGTAAAAGAAATTATACTATTCCTGACTGATTTAATCAATGGAGCCCGGGTCGGTGTTTCCTCGCCAAAACCAGGACATCTACATATAGTTTCATATCACAGGGGCAGCCATATCGGGAGACGGCATAACTTTATTATCGGTCTTGATTCAGCTAAGTTCCCTGGTCAGGGGCTGGAAGACCCTGTATTACTGGATGTGGAAAGAAAACAGCTGGGACGGCTTAGTTTGAAAAGGGATAGACAGAAAGAAGAAAATTATCAGTTGGCCGGATTACTTAATGAACTGAAAGGAAATATCACCCTGAGTTATCCCTGTTTCGATACAATTGAAAATCGTGAAAACACACCTGCTGCACTACTATTACAGGTATACCGTCTGATTAATGGTAAATCAGATGCAGATTATACTGAATTGATCAAATCACTGGATGATACAGCAGAGTTTATTCCATATCAGGAATCTGATTTGCTTGACGAAGCGGAATACTGGCTATATATTATGCTGCGGGAGGCCGGTATCAGAGCTAGCTATAGTCTGATGCTGGAGATATACAAACACATTGAGCAGGGACTTACGGCTGTTATTGCCAGACAGCAGAATTTTAATGAATATAATGGGAAAATAGCTCTTGTTAGTAATGAAATAGATCCACGTGAAAATGGAGATATACTTTCTGTCAGTAGGCTTGAACAGATTGGTAAATGCCCCTACTGTTATTTTATGAAATATATTCTGGGTATAAAACCTCCAGATGAAATGGAATATGACCCGGGGAGCTGGCTAGATCCATTGATGCGAGGTTCCCTCTTACATGAAATATATGAAGTCTTTTATAAGGAGATTAACTCCAGGGGCGAAAAACCCTCTCTGCGTAAGCACATCGATCTTATTTATCAGATAGCTGAAGAAAAGCTCAATAATACGAAAGAAGAAATTCAGCCGCCCAGTGAAATAGTTTACCAGATAGAGAGGAATGAAATAATACAGTCCTGTCAGGTCTTCCTGGCCAGCGAAGAAGACAATGCCGGTAAGACAAAACCGGCATACTTTGAACTTGCTTTTGGATTCGGCAGTGAAGAATCAGATACAGAGGATATTGATGAAGATAGATATCAGGAAGAAGATATGGAAACAGGACCACCTGTGGAGATAGATCTGGGTAATGGAAAGAGTATCAAGCTCAGGGGACGTATTGATAGAGTCGATCAGGTCGATGAGAAAACATATAATATCATTGATTACAAAACAGGCAGCACCTATGGATTTTTCCAGCAGAATTACTTCAGAGAGGGAAGGCAGCTTCAGCATGCCCTCTATGCACTTGCACTGGAAGAGATCTTTAATAAAGATATCTCTGTTAATCTGGCAGGTTATATCTTCCCTTCATTGAAGGGCGAGGGACAGCGTTTCATGCGACCCCAGAAGAACAACACCGGCAGCAGAGAGGATATCATAAAGATAGTCAATATCTTACTTGATCTTATATCTAAAGGTACTATGGTAATGACCAATGACAAAGGTGAATGTAAATTCTGTGATTATCGGGTAATTTGTGATCCAGAGAATATGATAGCACTGATTGAAAAAATGAGGAAAGATCCCGACATAGAAGAATTTGATACGATAAGGAGGCTGGCTGACTTTGAATAAGCAAATACTACTCGACCAGACAGAAAGGGACAAGATAGTAAAAGAACTGGACAGAAATTTTCTGGTGGAAGCTGGTGCTGGTTCAGGGAAGACAACCAATCTGGTACGGAGAATGGTTGCCCTGGTCAGGAGCGGCCGGGTTAGTGTTGGTGAGATAGCTGCTATTACCTTTACCCGAAAAGCTGCAGCCGAGTTGAAAGAACGCTTCCAATCCCGCCTGGAGAAAGAATACAGGGATAGTAAAGATAAGGATGAAAAAACACATCTGGAAACAGCACTTGAGGAACTGCACCGCTGTTTTATAGGTACAGTACATTCATTTTCTGCTCGATTATTGCGTGAAAGACCTGTTGAAGCAGGATTAGACCCTGAATTTACTGAGCTTGAAGAACTAGAACAGGACCGCCTAATGAATGAAGCCTGGGAAGACTATCTGCTGAGTGTCAAGCTAAACAAACCACAATTACTGAAAAAGCTTGATGATTGTGGTATAACAGTCCTTGAGCTGAAAGATGGTTTTGAGAAATTAAATAAATACCCCGAGGTGAATATTGTCTGTCATAAGAACGATAAACCGGATCTTAAGTCTGTACTTGATAAACTTTTGTCTTTCTGTAAAGAAGCAAGAAAATATATACCCGATAAAGTACCGGAGACAGGATATGACAAGATGCAGGAGAAGATAATATCTGTACTAAGAATGACCAGATATCTTGATACAGAGGTGGATGCCCATGTCATGAAAATCCTTTCCAACTTCAACCATAATGGGAAGACGAAAAGTAAAATTACCCTCTATCGTTGGGATAATAAAGAGAAAGCAAAGGAATACCGTGATCAGACAATAGATAATCTATTGACTATACATATCAAACCTGCAATCAATGAATGGCTTGAATACTGTCATTACCATATCATACAGTTTCTTAAACCAGCAGTGCAATATTATCAGGACTTAAGAAGACAGCGCTCATTGTTGAATTTTCAGGATCTTCTGATGATAACAGCAAAAATGTTGAGAGAAAAACCTGAAGTAAGGAAGTATTTCCAGGGGAAATATCGAGCCTTACTTGTTGATGAGTTCCAGGATACTGATCCTATCCAGGCAGAGATTGTCTTTTATCTGACCGGCTCAGATCATCTAGAGAAAGATTGGACTGCCTTAAGTCCTTTACCTGGTTCTCTATTTGTAGTAGGTGATCCCAAACAATCAATATATAGATTCAACAGGGCTGATATCGATATATACAATCTGGTCAAGGATGTACTGCTTGAAAATGGTGGAGAGGTATTAAAATTAAGCTCAAATTTTCGTTCGCTGAACTCTATTGCAGCTTACCTGAACCCTCTAATGAAGGAATATCTACCTGAAGAAGGCAATACATTTCAGGCGGCCTATGTACCACTTGATACAGTTCGCAAGGATCAAGCGGGTACAGATTATGGAATGAGGGTTCTGAAAATATCAGATCAGTACACAAACAAACAGGATATAGTACAGGAAGATGCCGAATCCATCGCCAGAATTATAAAATCAGCAGTTAATGGTGGGATGAAACTAGCCAGGAGTAAAGATGAAATCGAGAATGGTTTAAGTGAAGAAGCTCGTTTTGGTGACTTCCTGATACTACTGCGCTATAAGGATATGATGGATGTCTATGCCAGGACACTGGAAAAATATGATATACCTGTTTCCATGACAGGTGGTAGTACTTTGAATAGTCATGAGGTTGGAGAACTATATAAACTACTTCTTTTCCTTAATGATATTGACAATAGTGTACTGCTGACCGCTGTACTGAAAGGACTGTTCTTTGGAATAAGTGATCAGGAACTCTATCTATATAGGAAAAATAAAGGTTCTATGAATATATACACTACCCCGGAAGATAGTGGTTTTGAAATTGATAATGAAGCATCAGCTATACCTGAAGAAGTACAGAATCTATTCAGGAATGCTTTTGCCAGGTTGAGGAAATATCATGAATGGACAAAGGATCTGCCACCTTCAATAGTACTGGAGAGGATTATAATTGACCTTGGATTGATTCCATATGCAAGCACCCAGGAACTGGGTAAGAGTCGAGCAGGGAATATATACTATCTACTGGAACAGATCAGAAAGGCAGAATGTTCAGGGTCAGCTACATTCAGCAGTATGGTAAAAGAAATTGATGTATTGATGACCACTACGCCTGAAAAAGAGTTGAACATCAGCCTGGAAGAAAATACTGTACGTTTGATGAACTTACATAAAGCCAAAGGATTGGAGGCGCCGGTAGTATTTCTGGGACATCCCTGCAAAAAGACTAAATTTGTTCCAGATCATCACATCAAGCGTAATGGCAAAAAGGCAGATGGCTATTTTACCTTCTGTAGAAAATATGGATGGCAGTCAGTACCGCTGGGCCAACCGATAGACTGGAAGAAACGTCAGGAAGAGGAAAAATACTATCAGGATGCCGAAGAACTAAGGCTGCTGTATGTTGCTGCAACCAGAGCCAGGAACTTACTGATAATCAGCAGCTGTGCAAAAGATACCTCCAGTAACCCCTGGTATGATCTGATCAAAGATGCCACGGAGGATATAATTATTAATGTGCCTGCGCCAGAAGAACTGGGGAAGTCTGTAGAGTCCGAGACTGTAAATTTCCAGACTGTAGACTCCCCGAACGAAAATTCCCGGGATGAAGAATCGCTGAAGGGAGAAGGCTTAGATATTACAGTAGAGGAATTTTTCAAAATGCGTGAGGAATGTGGAAAATGGATAGAGCCATTATCAGTATCTACTTATCTTGACCTATCGCCAACAGAGGTAAAGGATAGCTCAGCATTATTCAGTATAAAAAGAGGTGAAGGAGGGGGTAAGGCCTGGGGAACAGCAGTCCATGAAGTACTGGAATATCTGGTGAAGAACAGCCTGCAGTTCAAAAATACCGGTCAGCAGGATGATTTACGGACTCATCAGGAGCCTCAGATACCTATCAGTAGAATACTTCAGAAAAATGAAATATCCGCGGATAGAAAAGCAGAAGTTGAAGGATTGATAAATAAATTCAAGCAATCCAGGCTGTGGCAGAGGATATTGCAGTCAGACAAAGTACTTACCGAAGTTCCATTTAGCCTGAAGATAGATCCTGATGATCAATTATATCAAAAGTTATATCAAAATATTGAAATCAACAATGATAAGAATGCATCTAGCACTCCAATTATTCTGTCAGGGATTATAGACCTTGTTTATAGGGAAGATAATAGCTGGGTGATAGTCGACTACAAGACAGACCATGTAGAAGACCCTGAAGACATCGAAAAGCTAAGCGAAATATACTCTGGACAGGTCGAAATCTATGCTGCTGTCTGGAATAAGATAACTGGAGAAGAAATAAAAGAACAGGAAATCTACCTTTTTTCTTGAATAATGATGTGCATAGAGTAGTGATTACTATGGGAGGA
>JBKGXW010000115.1:0-6693 GCA_046546395.1 Halanaerobiales bacterium | reverse complement strand
TTCATAATAATTACCCCTCTGTCATTTTTCTCCTTTATATTATATATGTTCTATAAAAAATCTAATATTCCTCCTCCAGTCTGATTTCTAATTATTATAATCAGTATCTAATGATTAAAATTTTGTAGGATATTTTCTATGCATTCAAAAAAAAAGACACCGCCCAGAGATATACTGCGCGGTATCTTCACATTAGATTTTATCAAAAATTATAATTGGACCCTAGACTTATATTTAAATCTTGACCAAATAATACAGCCTCTGTATATTTATCACCTATGGACTTTCTGATATTCAGATTATAAGTCCAGTCACTATTTGCTTGATAATCTATACCTGCAGATAGTGTTTTTGAATGATCAATAAGGTTAATAATACCATTTAGATTCAATGCTATGTCTGAGTCAAGAAACTCATTGACCTGGGTAAAAAATGCTATATAATATTTACTGTTCATATTGGGCTGATAAACATCTCCCAAATACCTCATTTTTATTCCCTGCCTGGCAGCAGCATCTTCAATTCCTTCAATTCGCCGATAAATATTTTCGTCATAACCATTAGAATTATAATAAACTTCACCGCTTATACTAATTCTATCAGATATATCTGCATGATCAAAATACTTTGTAAATCCGGCACTAATTCGTTGGATCCACCTATCATCTTCTTTATAAAATTCAAAGGTATCATAATCCATCAGTAAATTATTATCCCCCCGGGATAGGCTAAGCTCAGCCCTGAGATCTATATCATTTGCCCTTCCTGATATATCAAATCCATATACTGCTTCCATATCACTCTTTAGCCAGGCTGAAAAAGACATCTCTGTATTGCCAACAAGCAACTCGTATTTTCCGGAAACAGCGATATCCTCCACTTCCTTGACATCATCTGTATCAAAAAATAAATATATATTCTGTTTGACACCATATGGAACATGAACTTTAATGCCTTCTATCCCATCTCTACTTTTACCCGGATCACTGATATCTTTCTTCTTTATATTTATAAGGTCAGTAGGATTCCAGAAATAACTCCGTCCCCACCTCAACACCTGTTTGCCGGCCTTTACGTAGATTCTATCATTATAGGGAACATCTAGAAATAATTCTTTTATATTCGAGTCAAAATCACCGTCATTATCCCTATCATTATATTCATACATTAATTCATAATTCAAAAACCCTTTAATCCTGTTCCTGAATCTGGCATCAACCAGAATATTAGTAGCTAAATAGGAGGTATAAAATTCATCATCTGTTTCTCCCAGTTGTAACCAACTATTTTGTAAATCACTATTATTATAATCAATAAGCGAGCTTAATTCCCCGGATATACCTATTCCCTGTTTGTTCAATTCATTAGCGGCATCATCATTTACTATATTTTCTTCATTTACAAACATATCTTCTGAAAAAAGTTGATCCTCCAAAAAAACTTCTTCATCAGGAAAGTCTTCTCCTGCCATAGCAAAAATTGATGACAGGAAAAAACCTAGAATCAATAAACCTAATAAAAGAAAACGACCCTTTCGCATTAAATCACTCCCTTATCTGATTATAAAGGTATTTTGATGTAAATACCTTTATAATCAGATTTTAATTATGCCATATCTATATCTTATTTATTTTATTTCTATTACCTGCTTAATTCCTATTGCTTGCCATATCTATTTGCTGAGACTCTCCAGATAGGCCTTGGTAAAAACATGATCATCGATTTCTTTAACAGATATATCGGTGATTTCAACAAGTGTCTTATTACCAATATCAAATTCATCAATATACATAGATTTTACACATAGATATTTACCTTCAATCTTGCTGTATTTCAGATAGTAGGCAGTCTGCATCAGGGTTTCGTTTAGAGAATAGCTCTGTGATTTCATAGGAAGGTAATTTTCTTTACCAACCCATAGTACTTCTTTTGGATAAGAGATGTCATCTGTAGTAGCTTCCAGCTCTATTCTGTATACTGGTACATCACCAAGTTTTTCCTCTGTTATGACTTCATTTCCATCTCCATCAAGTACAGCAGTATATGTGTCAGTATAATTCCTGTTTTCAAAATCCTCTCCAGAGGCATCAGAGCCGGCTATACTCTCATCACGATTTATATGTTGAAATGTCCTGGTATTTCTCTTGTATAACCAGAAATTATCTCCAACCCGTAGGTACCCGTTACCCCTCTCTGCTTCTGGTTCAGTCATTATTATCAGAAAAGAATCATCCTCATCCCTTACATAATAGATAGACTTATAAACCTTGACACCCTCTCCAGCCTTCTGCTGGGTAATCTCAACCCGGGCAGTACCATCTGAGTCTAGCTGCATTTTTTCATCCATCGACTCCAGTATCGTACTAACCTCAGGTAATGCTGAAGCAGCAGTACTAGCTGTTAACATCAGTAATAATCCCATTATCAATAATATATATTTACTCACTTATATACCCCCTTGTTTAAGTTTTATGTTTGCAGGTTCAACATACCTGAATTTATTCATAATGCCTCAAGGCGTCAACAGCAGACATATTTGCAGCTTTTCTGGCCGGAAAATATGCTGTCAACACAGCAATCATAAGAATAAGAAGGAAATTAATTCCAATAGAGATAGGGTTTATCTTGAAGTTCAGATGGCCGTCTTTTAAAATCATACTCAGGGCATTATCTACACTCAATTCTATAGCACTAAGTCCATACATAAGTATAATACCAATTACAACACCCATCAGGCAGGCAAAGAAAGTAAGCAAAAATGTCTCCATTATAAATTGATTTCTTACATCCTTTTTTTGCATACCAATTGCTCGAACTGTACCAATCTCTCTTGTTCTCTCCTTTATAGTCATCCTTAATGTATTAATAACACCAATCAAGATTATAAAGAACAATATCATTACTGCAATCAGTGTAACCATATTTAAAACATCTTCCAACATCAAGATATCACTGGCCCCTTCGTACATTGATACTGTATTAAGTATAGATTGATCAGAGTTAATGCTCCTCTGTTCTCTATACCTTTTCTGGAGTTCCTGACTATCAGCACTTCTTTCCATTAGCTTCCATTCCGTTGCCATAGCTTCATATAATATATTGTTTTCAGCAATATAATTCCAGTCACTATCTGCAGGGAGATAATCATTATAAGTATCATGAATCCTCTCTTCATTAAGCAATATCACATTTGAGCCGAGCTCATTATCCGTAGTATAGATAGCATCTATAATGAACTTCTCAGTAAAGGAACCCCTATATTTCGTCTGATATTGATAATCTATACTGTCACCAGGCTTGAGCCCCAATTTCCCGGCCAGAAGACTGCTTATCATTACCCCGTCTTTGCTAAAAGCCTCTTCCTGATCACCATCTACCAGCTCGATACTCTGCTCAATAACCGCTATATCAGAATCTGTGTTCTTATAAGCTAAAAGCCTGGCTTCCTCTGCCCCGATAGTTCCGATTATTGATATTATTTCCGGTTGGAGTTTTTCATGTAATAAATCAGCATACATTTTTGAGGTTGACTTTGGGTTATTAAGATTCAACTGCAGACTGGGCGACTGCCAGGACTTGTATCCTGCCAGTTCCTTAACATGAGCTGCATCAAGAAATGCCACAATATCCATAAATGAATTCCCGGCATTAGCAATTGTAGTAATTGTAAGTTTTGCTGACTGCATCTGACCGGTAACGGTCTGAAACCTGACCTTTATAGTATCATATAACCCAACATTCAAAGATTTAGCTTTAGCCTCTGAGATAATTATCGGGTGTTCAATCTCTTTATTAAAATATTCTTTGAAGTCGCCTTCTACCAGTGTAAAAAAATCTGCAAAAAATTCATCACTATATTCCTCTGTATCTATACCAATTATCATTAAATTATCTGCCTCACCATTACTTACAGCCTGAGCATATATGCCCAGATTTTCAGCCAGATAAATTAAATCGTCTTCAGGTACAGTATCCCTGATAATTTCCTCTATCCTTTCCTTATCATTGATCATAGTATACATAGTCCCTGGATTTCCTTCAACTACAAGATGACCATATGCATAAGAAACAATATCATTTATCAAAACATCTACTAGACCATGCGAAAAGGAGTTAGCAATAACCAATATCATCATTCCTATAGCAATACAGGTCCCGAGTAGGAAGTTTCTTTTCTTCTGTCTTAATAGATTACGTAATGCAAGTCTATATACTAACTTCATTTGACCACCCCCTATTTATTCTCTGACAATAGCATCAAGTGGAACAATCTTACCTACAACCCTCAAAGGATACAGTACTGATAATATAGTAACTATACCCAATTCAGCTATACCCAATAACAGGTCATTAATAGTGAATAAGGGGCTTAATTTACTTCCACCATATACCATCTGTAGTATTTCATTAGTTGTTGTAATATCGGCAAGGCTTATCAAATAAATCACGATTACACCAGCTATAATTCCAATTCCTCCAAAAAAGAAAGAAATTAATGCTGTTTCTGAGATAAACATCTTACGTAGAAAACCCTTTCTGGCACCAATGGCTCTCATCATAGCCAGCTCTGAGATTCTTTCTACAGCTGTCATACTGAGCGTATTCATAATAACAATACTGGCCACAATAAAAATGGCTATGATAAATACATTTAACGCAGCCTTAATCATTACCGCCATGCTGCCAATTGTCCCCATTGCTGCCTTCCAGCTGATTGCCTTGATATTCAAGTTTTCTTCCTCAAATATACTATTTAACCTTTTTAAAGCCTCCTGCTGTGATATGCCATCAGACAGTTTTACAAAAGCCAGATTATAGCTTCCAGCATCAACATCGTAATTTATTTCATTCCTGACTGTTTCCTGCTGCAATTCCTCAAAGGAAAAACTCTCCTCAGTTGCAGTATCTTCTGAGAACAGTTCGTCAGAACCAAAAAGCTG
This sequence comes from Halanaerobiales bacterium, assembly GCA_046546395.1. Lineage (GTDB taxonomy): Bacteria > Bacillota > Halanaerobiia > Halanaerobiales > DTU029 > JBDNGI01. The sequence goes on along the minus strand of JBKGXW010000115.1, from coordinate 1,753 downwards.
GTCAAGGTCATCACTGGCAAGCAGGTTCTCATCGTCAACTGATATCTCAACTGAACTGTCAGCAGCAGTGACATAATTATGAGACTCCCTGAAAGATTCAATATCTATAATACAGTAATTTCCCCAGACCTGATTCAAGGCCTTATACTCGATAATCCCCTGGACAGGAACACGTATATCCATTGTAGTATTGGTAGTACTGGCTCCCATAAATACAATATCACGCCTTATTTCCAGGCTATCTATATTCTTAATGGCATCTTCAGTAAGATTGCTATCAGTAAGCTGTACTCCCTCAGGCAAGGCCCAGAAATCCATAAAATCATAAACCGATTTCCTGGCATATTCAGAAATTAGCAGACCCCTTTCTTCTGGTTTTAAGATATCGCCCTCTGTAACCTGAAAACTATCAGGGAAAAACTGTAGATACCTTTCTACATCGATTCCCAGCAGCATTATACTTCCCATCTCAGAACCGGAATTAAAAACCATTACCATCCCTGCTGTAGCAGGAAGAAAATCCTGAATAATTTCTTCTTCCTGTAGTACTTTTTCTGCATCTTCATAGTTCTTAATAACATCCAGGGGCTTACCATTCATCACATCAAATAATACATTGTCATTTTCCTGTTCATCAGAAATAATTACTATATCTCCTGTGAATAATTCAGAAATATTCTCAGCCAGCCCCTGCTCCATTCCTGATATCATTCCATTACCAACCGTCATTAAGAATGCACCAAAAAAAAGTATAATTCCTATTACCAGACTTTTTCCCTTATGACGCCAGATATTTCTCCAGGCAATTTTAAATGCTACTCCCATCAAATCACTCCCTGACTAATCCGTCTTTTATTTTGACAATGTTTTTTGCATATTTAAGTACTTCTGGGTCATGGGTAGAAAAAATAAAAGTGGTTTTTTCAATCTCATTTAATTCTCTCATCAAAGACAAAATGGATTCACTTGTTATTGAATCAAGATTGGCAGTCGGTTCATCAGCCAGTACTATATCTGGATTAGTAATCAAAGCCCTGGCAATTGCCACTCTCTGACGCTGTCCACCGGATAATTCTGCTGGTTTATGACCTATATAATCTATCAAACCAACCTCCTCAATCAGTTTTTCCACCCTGGCGTCAACCTCTTCCTTATTATGCTTTTTCATCAGTAATAAGGGGAATTCTACATTTTCCCGTACATCCAGAACCGGAATCAGGTTAAATGTCTGAAAGATAAACCCTATTTTATGTAACCTGAGATCAGTAATCTCTCTGTCATTTAAACTCGTGATCTCTTCCCCATGAATCTTAACACTACCTTTTGTCGGCGAATCTATACAGCCGATAATATTAAGCAAGGTGGTTTTTCCACTACCGGAAGGTCCAACAATTGAGAAAAAAGAACCCTCTTCGACAGATATATCAATACCCCTTAATGCATGAACTGTAGTCTTTCCCAATGGATAATCTTTTTTTACACTCTTTACTTCAATTACATTCATTTAAAAACACCTTCTTCTTCATTTTATAATTAATATTTAGAAAAATCTTTTACCATACCGATAAATATAAATAGAAAGCCCCCTGATTTTACTATAGTCTTCTAAAAAATCTGTCCCTTATGGTGCACATCTTCTACTAAATATTATGAATATGAATTATATTTCTATTTCAATGGTGCACTATTTTACTAGCACAATTATAGCATCATTATTATATACTGTCAAGGATTTTTCTTGAAACTACATTAA
>JBKGXW010000114.1:0-6703 GCA_046546395.1 Halanaerobiales bacterium | reverse complement strand
TTGATAGCAGAATGGGAATAGATGCAAATACAGATGATGTATTAATGGCGATTAACGAGGCTATTGATATGCTTAATGATGGTCTTATATTTGCTACATTGACTGTTAATGTAACTGATACTGATTTGTGGTATTCTTTGCCTGATGATTATACAAAGATTACACAGGTAATTAAAGTCGAAGGGGATAAAGAAAGCTATTATTACCGTTGGGAGTATAGAAACGGTGAATTTAGAATGTTTGATACTGGTAATTATGTAGTTGTATGTAAGAAGATGGCTGAAAAGCTTTCAGATATAACAGATGATTTGACTACTACAGAGTTACACAGATTATATGATCAAGCTATTAAATTTTATGCTTTAGCCTGGTTTAAAGAGAATGATGATGATAATGACCCGGCAGCAGAGAAATATTATAATAGATTCGCTTCAACAGCACAGAAAGCTAAGTCAATTCTTGTTGGTACTAAGTCACCAACAAAAGTAAAGGTGGTCCGTCATGCCTAAACAGCAGCAACAGCCTAACTATATAGATTACAATTTCACAGGTGGCCTGAATGTAGATTCTCCGGCTGAATTGCTATCTGATAATGAATTGACTATTGCTAAAAATGCTAAGATTATTCAGCGTGGAGGCATTAGAAAGCGTTCAGGTGTAGAGGCCTTTAATCCTATTTCTTATGATGGAATAGTTACACAGGTTATTGAATGGCCCCGGAAAGATGGCAGTATAAATAAACTGGCTGTAATAGACGAATCTGGCACTTATAATTTATATGATATTACAAGCGGGATTAGAGTGTTTATAGAGGAAGTCCAGAGGGAATACTTAACTCACTTTAATCTCAAAGACAAGCTTTACTTTATAGATGGAGATGAATTATATATATATAATGGGTCTAGTGTTACAACCGCACAAAATGCAAGAAAGTATCTTTATTGTAATTATACTAAAGATGACTTTATCATAGGAGAAACGCTTAAAAAAAATAGATTGCTTGCCGCAAGTGACGGTGGCGATAGTTTTGATATAAGTGGTACTTTTAACAGGGGAGAAAAACTTATAGGAGAAACTTCTGGAGCCACGGCAAGAGTTATTCAAAACAGGGATTATGTTGTATATGTGTATGATGTTAACGGCACTTTTCAAGAAGGAGAAGAAGTGGAGAGTGAATATGGAGATGCCAGGCTTCAGCTTGATACTTTAATTTCCGACACCTTTACTCTAAAAAATATTCTATATGATAACGAAAATACAATTTTGGGGATAGATTGGTATGATTTCTTCTCTTATTCTCTCAATAATGATAATTGGGTTGAAGGTTTAGAATCCGGGTCAATAGCAAGTTTCCAAACCGTTGAAGATGAATTGTCAAATAAAATAGAAACAATTAAAAAATGCAAATATGCTATAAAGCACACCAATAGTTTTAGATTCTTTTATGCCGGAAATCCAGAAGATGAATTGGCGTTATATTATTCAGAATTTAATCAACCAGATTTTGTTAAGGGAAGTTCTGTTATCTATCCAACCGAAGCAGAAGGACCTATTGTCGCTATTGATGAAATGATGGGTCAGTTGGTTGTAAGCTATAAAAATGGTGATTGGGTATATCAGGGTATAGACCCAGCTAAGGACGCCTCATGGAAGAAGATACCGACAGTTCACGGAGCAAATACAGGACGTGCTATTACACTAACAACCAACAGCCTTACCTCTTATGCTGACACAGGGCTATACGCCAAACAACCATCACTTCTGGGTATGGACGATAATATGATGCCAGGTAAAGATTTCATTATGAATCTGGCTAAGGATAAAGTTGAATCTATCTTGACTAATGTTACTCACCCTGAAAAAGCAATATCAGTATATGACCCTGACGAGGATTTTCTATACTTAGCTTTTTGTGATGACAATACAGGTATTAACAATAAAATATTAGTTTACAACTGGTATATACAGGCTTTCACGTTATACGAAGGTTTTCCGGTATATGATATGATTAGAACACTTTCTGGAGATATACTTGTAGGTAGTGAAAATTATATATTTAAGTTGAATAAAACTACAAATGATATTGCTCCAGATGGTACAGAAAAGATAATAGATTTTAATATAAAGACTGGTAAATATAAATTCGGCCAACCTATGACCGAAAAGAAGATTAGCAGGCTATATATAAAGTTTAAGAATTATGGTGCAACACATGAACTGAATATAACTGTTTATGCTGATGGAGAAGCGGTCAAGCAGTTTCCTATAAATGGTGATGATACTTCAAGAGAGGTATTGACACATAGAGAGAAGTTGACAGCGACAGGCACAGAATTTGAGGTTGAGGTAAGTAATAGTCAGTATTCAGACGTAGAGATATATGGCATTGGCTTTGACGTGACAATTATTGGCTCAGACGGAAAGACAATATAAAGGAGGGTTGATATTATGGCTTTTCCATGGTTACAAGTTGGAGGTATGTTATTGGGAAGTTTACTTGGTGGTGATGATGATAAGCCACAGGCCCCTGAACGTATGGACTGGAGCCAGGCTTATAATATAGCAAGAGATACATTGACACCCGGTTATGAACAGCAGAGGGATAACACCTTTAGTCAAATAGATAATAATAATGTGGCACGAGGATTTTACGGACAGGCCCCGGCTGACAGTATGAAAATGCAGGCTGGTAATCAAATGTATAATGATTTTCAGAGCAGAGTAAATCAGTATGCCAGGGGAGTACAGAACGATCAGATGAATGCTGATATGCAGACTTATCAGTATCAAATGCAAGAGCATAATCAACCGAATTACATGGGCTCAATATTTGGTGGGTTGATGGGTAATAGCAACTTTACTGACCCTTTGAATGAATTAATTAGTGGGTGGTTTTAATGGCTAACTTTTGGGATAGCTTAGCACAGTCTTATATAGAAAGTGGCGGCATTAATCAATTAGCAACGGGTATTGCAAGAAATGTTGCAGGAGGGAAACACTATGATCCTTATAGTGATCCTCAATTCTTGCAGAAAATGCAGAATGCCCGTGCTCTGGGTACTCCTTCGGCTAGACAGGCAGTAGCTGATGAATACGGTCAGTATATGGATACCGGAGATATGTCAGCCGTAGATTATATATTTAATCCAGCAGAAGGTACTCCTGAGTGGAGACAGAACAGATTAGATGAAATTAATTATAATAATGCCTTGATGCAGAGTGAATATTTGCCTGAACAGATAGAAATGGAAAAAGCACTAAATCAGACCAACTTGCAGAAAGCACAAACATACAATGATTATTATGATTCTTTATTACAGAATCAGGTTGAATCTGGAGATATAGCAATAGATACTTCATTGTTTAATCTTAACAGAGGTAGGACCATGATGCCCTTTGAAGTCGAACAGGCACAACAGGGCTTGGATATGGGAGACCTACAGCTTGAATCTAACAGGTTTCAATTAGATCATATGCAGGATATGGCACCTTATGAAAAGGCACAGGCAGAAAATAATCTTGCCATGCAGGAGGGACAGTTATATCAACTACAGACACAGAATAAATACTTTGAAGATATGCTACAGCAGGATATGAGCGCACAGGAGTTACAAAACGCCGGCGCTGAATTGCAGATGGAAATAAACAGAATGCAGAGAGATTTAAACAGAGAGTTATACCCTATTGAAATTGAGATTGCAAAGAATAATGTATTACAACAGCAGCTGCAAAACAAAGGTATGCAATTAAGTAATACAGGGCAGGAATTATCTAATATTTATCAGGGAACACGTAATCAGATGGCAGAATACGAATTGGATCAGTTAATGAATCCTTCTGAACCTATTGATGATAATGATGTGTCCTGGTCTGCATTAATGCAATCTCTTGGTCTGGATATGGGAGATTATGCAGGGACTACTCCTGGAGGGGCTCCAGTATTTGAATCTGTTAGAGGCGGCAGAATTGCACTTGACCCTAGAAATGCAAGTGGATATACTGACTGGACCGGCAAAGAGGTTATTGGAGAAGGTTACGAAATGACAGGGGATAGAATAGTATATAGCTTAGATGATGGCACACAGTTATATACAAATGATAATGGTGTAGCTGTTTATGCTGATGGAACTCCTTATAGAGACAGTCAAGGCAATCTTTATTATTTGAGTAGGGATCCGTTGCTTGATGAAATAGAATTGTTGCCCTATCAGGCACAGTTAGAACCAGATGTGCCAGAAGAAGAAACAGAAGAAAGCGGCCCTCCATGGTATGATTTTCTCATTCCTAAAGGTGACGAGAATTTGAACAATGAAACCGAAGATGGTATATTACAAATAGATGATAAACATGAATATAGCGAAATCATCAACAAATATCTAAGAGAGAACAATGTTACGGCTCCAGAAAATGAACAGACAAATGAACCTTATATAAGTCAGATACCTATGGGGAGCCCGTCTGGAGAAGGCGAACCAATGCCCGAAAACAATGATGTTATAGAAGATACCCCAGATTATACAGTTGATCAGGTTATAAATCTATTCATGCAGAGGAATCCCGGCATTCCCAGTCAGGAACTTGCTAATATGCTAGATGAAAGATATACTAATCTGGACTTCGTTAAAAATACAGGTCTTAGCAAATATCAGGTAATCGGCAGACTAAGATCTATGAGGTGATAATATGCCTGATTCTAATTTTTGGGATTTAGATTATGATAAAAATAAAACAACTAATAATGCTCAGGTAGAAAAACAGATAGAATCTGATTTTTTTGACCTAAGTAATGCTCCCAATCTGGATAATCAGGATATTAGTACGAATTTATCTGATTATGTTTCTGTTGAGCAGAAAGAAGAAAGAGGCCTTCTTGGAAATTTAGGAGGTTCTTTGGCTTCCGGGGGGCTGGATATTGTCGGCGGTATAAATGCCCTGCCTCCTCTTATAGCGAGAGGATTATACAATTTGGGTGCTATACCTCAAAATGCTATTGCTGAGTTGTTTAATATAGATTCCCTTAAAGCAAGCTATAATGAGAATATAGCGGACGTTCCTGTAATAAAAGACGTGGATCAGTTCTTTATAGGCAGGGCAGAAAAAGCTTTTGAGTTATCTGATGATCTTTCTACCACTGGTCGATATGAAAAAGATATGTTAACTAATTTGCAGGAAGGCAATTATAGCAAATTAGGCGGGCAGTTATTTTATAGTGCTGTAGAAACTGCTCCGCAATTACTTGCTATGTATTTTACTGCTGGTTTAGGAGGAAGTGCTTCAACCGGGAATATGTTGGGGCAAAGTGCTACTAAGGCCAGTTTATTAAACAACACTCCATCAATTCTAATGGGTGGTTCATCTGCCGGGAGAGAGTTTGTAGAAACAGCAGATGATGAAAACTTGACAGAAAACGAAAAGATAATTAATTCGCTTGCTAAAGGTGGAGCAGAAGCCATCTGGGAGCAGGTCTGGACTTTGCCTTTAATCAACAAAATTAATGCTGGTGATGAAGTGGCCGAAGAAATTGCAGAAGGTTTTTTTAATGAGGCTTTATATTTTGGTAAGAAATTTACTAAAAATGCACTAGGCGAATCTTTTGAAGAAGTTGGAACTGAAGCTACTAACATATTAACTGATATATCCATGGATAAGGATACAGGCGATATTGGCAGCAGATTATTTTCAGCTGGCGCAGGGGCCTTGTTTACTGGTGGTGCTATGGGTAGTATAAATACTGCTCAAAATATCCGTTATAATAGAAATGCTAGAAATCTGCAGCAACAACAATCAGCACAAATTCAACAGGATATAAACCAAAATATAGAAGATTTAAATGATTTAAGCACTAATACTCCTGCTGAAAGCTGGTATAATGAAAATGATATACAGAAACCTATAGATACTTCAAATCTAGAAAGAGATATACCAGGATTAGAAGATTTTTTCAATGTATCTGCTGAGGAAAATTTAAATACTCCGCAGATTGATACTGAGAATATAGATCTTACTGAAAACATTGATGTAATAGAAAGAACTGCTGATATGTCCGAAAGAAACTTAGAGAACGTTGGTAGCAGGAAGATTAATGCTTATCAGTACGAAAATCCAGAAATTAAACCATTTTATCAGGAAATGGCGAATCAATTACTTGGAGATTTACAGGCTGGTACTAAAGGTGGGCAGAGGATACCTATTCGTGGCGAAGATGGCTATATAGAAGATTGGACCGGACAAACCAGGTTTATGTCTGAAACTATTACTGATATTAAAGAAGATACAGGGGCTTCTTATGCCGACATAGAAGATGCCCTTAATCGTATTATAGAGGATAAAGGGTTAGAAAATAGAGCGTTGGCAAAGAGAATTGAGCTTATACTTGATGATAAATTGACTAATGGTTATAAAGCCTGGGGTGGGTATGATATACCTCCAAATCAGGAATATATACAGGTTAAGCAGCAGATAGAACAGGATATGGGAGTAGATGCGGTAACAGATGGAAGTATGGAGATTTCAGAACAACCTCTTGAAAGCAGAGAACAACCTACACAGCAGGTTGAAATAGAAGGAAATACAGTCGATATGAGTGTATCTGCTTTAAGTGATAGCAAAGGTAATTACATTGTAGATGGAGATACATTTATAGAGCTGCCTGAAATAGTTGAAATTGCTGAAACTATAAATGAAGGGAAAACTCCTTCTATTG
>JBKGXW010000113.1:0-6802 GCA_046546395.1 Halanaerobiales bacterium | reverse complement strand
GGGTATAACTTTATCTGCCACTAGGTTATTAATGCTAGATATCCCTTTTTCTTTCAGTATTGACAGGTATAAAGATAGGTTTTGTATATATATTCATGATTAGTCGTGGGAAGTTTGCTTATAAGGAAGAATTTATCATAAAAAAAGTGAGTACTCATATTAATCAGATAAGTACTCACTTTTATTCTTTCTTATTCAATTGTTATAATAAATTCCTATAAATTCTCCGGGATTAGCTTATTTCTTTGATCTAACATCTCTATGTAATATACAATATGCTCATCAAAATTTATTTCGCGTAGAATTCCCTTTATACTAATTTCAACACCTATATCTTCTTTCTCTATTGGATTTAGCCCCATGGGAAATCTACCAGTAACATAAATTGCATCATCCCCGTTTGATATGACCCAGTCACTACGAGTCAATGGCGGAGGACCTGGCGCTCCCTCCCAACCCATAAAACTACCTTTAACCACCATTTCTTCACCTAGGTATCCCTCTGGATACTTAATAATACTGCTTATATCAGATGGATTTAATTTGTGTTCATTACATCTGTACTTTACCGGTATCTTTTCTGGATTATGTGTCAGAAAAATTTCAAAAACAATTTTTTCTATAATACTTATCTTTTCATTTTCATAACTATCCTGTATCACATCTACACACTTATCACAGTTTATGAAACTATTCTCTGAAACATCTTCTGCCTTTATGACCTTTACAGGCATAGTAACTAATAAACAGATTGTTACTATTAGAAGTATTTTTCGCATTAATTATTCACCTCTTTCATTAAATGAATGTGTATAATACAGGAACAGAGCCGTTCCGTAACCAGCTCTGTTTTTATAGCCTAGATTGTAATTAATTATTGTTTCCTATATATTCCAGCACTATGAAGTCTATGACATCCATTTCTCCCTCATATTCTCCAGTACTGGTATAATTACCCCTTACAAGGCATTTAAAGTTTGCTTCATTGCCTGATAACCCCTTGTTGATTTTTATTACCTGCTGATTTTCTGTGACCAATATTACATCGCGATTATTACTATATACCTGACCTATAAAGACAGAATGATCTTCAGTATTATTTACAACATCGTAATCTAGAGGTATCATAACATTATCATATACCTTACCTGTCAAAACAAGTTTAAATTGCTTTATCAATGCTATTCGTTCCGTCAATCCATCCCAGAGAACAAATCGTTCGCCATCGTCACTTAAGAAAGTATACAGAGGCCTGGGATCTGTCCCCTGAGCCCTGACCGTACCTTCAATAGTTCTTATTTCAAAAGTACTTCCACTTTCAGTCAAACTACTTTCAGCAAATACATAAAAACTAAATGAAACCATTAAAACAGATATTACTATAATACTTATTATTTTCTTCATATGCTAACCTCTCCTTATTATATGATAAGTTTCATTTCTTATCTTGCGCTATTATATCGATAAATAAACAAAAGTGAATCAAGCTTAAAAGTTGCGACTCTATATCTACTTTACTATCTATAATTTCTCGATGAATAAAAAAATACCTTCATGAAAATTAATTTTTAACAATATAAAAAAAGATAGAGCACAGACAGATTTTTGCCTGTGCTATAATAACTGCTTGCTTTTTCTTGTTATATCCTTTTTGCTATATCTCATTATCCTCTATTTAAGTATCTCATTAATATACTTACTATACTTCTTCCAGTATTTCATTTACCTCACCCAGGAACCTGGATTTAAGATTGGATAACTTTTCATCTGCTTCTTCTGCAGAAACACCTTCAACCATAAAATATATCTTCAATTTCGGTTCAGTACCCGAAGGTCTGATAGTTAAAGTACTGTTATCTTCCAATTTATACTGCAGGACATTGGATTCCGGCAGGTCAATATCTGTCTCTTCACCTGTCTGATAGTCATATGATATACTTTCCTGATAATCACTGTATTTAACTACCTTAATACCGCAGAAGCTATCTGGGCGGTCTTTCCTTAATTTCGCAAGGGTCTTCTGTATCTTTTCCTGACCTTCTTTACCCTCTAAGCGTATTGCAGAAAGGTCCTCGCGATGATAACCATATTTCTCCATCAACTCATTTAATTTCTCATAAATTGACAGGCCCTGTTCCTTGTAATATAAGGCCATCACAGCTATAAGGGCAGAGGCCACAATAGCATCTTTATCACGGGCATAGGTGCCTACCAGATAACCATAACTTTCTTCAAAACCGAATATAAATGTCTTATTACCCTTTTCTTCAAATTCCCTTATCTTCTCTCCAATAAATTTGAACCCTGTTAGTACATCGATTACCTCAATATCAAAGTCATCGGTAAGTTTTCTGATCATCTCAGTTGTAACAATTGTTTTTATGATCACACCATCATCAGGTAAATTATCTGATTCTTTCAATTGACTCAGTAGATATTCACTCATGAGAACACCAACCTGATTTCCTGTCAGCCCCTGGTATTGACCCTCCAGGTCCTTGACAACTAGACCCATCCTATCTGAATCGGGATCAGTTCCCATAATCAGATCGGGTGAATATTCCTCAGCCATATCCAGGGCCATTTTGAAGGCCGAAAACTCCTCAGGATTAGGACTTTTAACTGTTGAGAATTCAGGATCTGGCTCTGCCTGTTCTTCTACTATATGAACATTTTTAAACCCTAATTCATCAAGGGCTCTCCTGACAGGTTTATTACCTGTTCCATGAAGTGGTGTATAGATAATTGAAATATTGTCTCCCTTGCGCTCAGCAATTTCCCTGTTAGGGATAACCTTCAACATCTCTTCCATATATCTATCATCTATATTCTTCCCAATTATTTCGAGCAAATTATCTTTTTCTGCCTCTTCTCTATCAACCCTCTTTACAAGGTCATAATCATCAATTTCATTAATTTCAGCGATAATCTCTCTGGCCTGATCCAGGATTACCTGTCCACCATCTTCCCAGTAAACCTTGTAACCATTATATTCTGGAGGATTATGGCTGGCAGTAATAACAATACCACCTATAGCACCAAGCTCCCTGACAGCAAAAGAAAGTTCTGGTACAGGTTTTAATTCATCAAATAAATAAGCCTTGATACCATTACCAGCAAGTACCAGCGCTGCTTCCAGAGCAAATTCCGGTGATTTATGGCGTGAATCATATGCTATTGCCACACCCCGGTCACGACCATCATCACTGTAGTTTATTATGTAGTTGGCCAGCCCCTGGGTAGCCTTTCTAATAATATATTTATTCATCCGATTGGTACCGGCTCCAATAACTCCCCTCATACCACCAGTACCGAAGTTCAATTCTTTATAGAACCTGTCTTCAATTTCCGCTTCATCATCCTTTATATTACGCAATTCTTCTTTGGTCTCTTCATCAAAATAATCACTTAAGAGCCATTCCTTATATTTTGACATATAATTCAATGACTAATCATCCCTTCCTGAAATCATTTATTAAACACTTGCAAACCATTATATCACAAATTATACCATTTATGAAGTCATGTTTCAAATTTTGACTCTCTCCTAATATTACTATAACAAGAGATTAACTCCCTCTAGATATTAATAACCCCTAACAATTATCTAATCTCTACCTACTGGTTATTATTACTTAAATTTTAATTATTTATTTCATTTATAAAGGAAATATAGCAGAAATGAATAATATATTAAAGTATGGAGAAAAGTTTTCTATTTATATTTACTCCCATATATTATATAATTAAGTTATAAAAATACTAAAATATGTGTTTGCAAATCTTATTATATTTGTTTACCAATCTTATATTGCGATAAGTTTCTTGATATAACAAGAAACTTTTATAAATCTTTCTATAAATTGATTTAAATAATACTTAATTTACTTATCTTACATATTAACTTTATGCTTAAAACAACTTATGTGCTCCGGCACAGCGAAAGGAATGATTAAGAACATGAAAAAAACTATTATTTTAATTCTACTTGCTATAATGGTGCTGATACTTAGCTCATGCGAAACCGTTCCATTAGAATATGGTGCAGTAGAGGGAATTGTTCGGGATAATGACAATAACCGAATTTCTGGTGCCTCTGTTCAGGTTTATGGCGAAAATATTTCAACTGACGATGATGGATATTACTATGTCGACAGAGTAGTAGCTAACAGAGACCATACAATAAAGGTCGAAAAGGACGGTTATATTGGTACAGAAGATACTGTTTATATTAAGCCTGATCAGGTAACAAGAAAAGATCTTTCTATGTTACGAATAACAGAGGGCGATATGGGAAGTATATCAGGCAAAATTACAATTAGTTCAGGACTACAGAGTACATATAATAACTCAACAAATGAAATATCGTCTATCGATAAAAATCTTATATCCAGTGTACAACCTGATCTACCGCAGACAAGCAACCTACCCAGATATGTGGAAGGCGAAGTACTGGTTAAATTCCATTCTAATATGACAACACAAAGTATTGAAGAAGATATGGTGGGGAAAGTAGCCTCTGTATCAAGGCAGGGGGTTTATACTGTTACTACAGCTGGCGCATCTACTATGACTACAGAAGAATTATATAACTATTACAGCCAGAGAAGTGATGTAGAAGCAGTTAGTTATAATCATATCGGACAATTAGCTTCTTTGCCAAATGATGAATTACTCCCACTGCAGTGGAATATTCATAGCAGCAATCTACCCCTGGCCTGGGATACCGAAACAGGTAGTAATAGTGTAACAGTTGCTGTAATAGATACTGGATATGTACCACATCCAGATCTTGACGGAAATATAAATACTAATCTTGATTACGATGTTGTAGGAGATGATATTGACGACCCCGATGACTATGATTATAACGCAATTGATGAAGACTCATATTACACCTCTGATTCTGACAGCCTCGAGAGTCATGGCACTCATGTAGCAGGTATTATCGGAGCGGTTGGTAATAATAACCTTGGTGTAGCAGGAGTTAACTGGGATGTAAATATCATGCCTATTCGTATTTTTAAATATGATGGAGAGCATCAATGGTTTGAAGAAGAAGACCTGATAGAAGCTATTTACTATGCCATCGAAAATGGTGCAGATATTATAAATCTCAGTCTGGCCATGATAGATTCATCAGGCCCCAATGAGCATGGCCCTCTAGAGTTGGCATTGGAAGACGCATACAACCAGGGTGTAACTGTTGTTGCAGCAGCAGGAAATGAGGGTATAGGTACTGTATTTTATCCAGCCAGTTCTCAATACACAATAGCAGTTGGAGCTACTAGCATAGAAAATAAGCTGGCCAGTTATTCCAATTACGGTTCAGCTCTTGATATACTGGCTCCAGGAGGAGACTATTACGACATCAATAATGACGGGCATATAGATGGAATAATAAGTCCACATAATTACTTTAACCATCGAACAAATAATTATATGTTTATGAATGGAACATCTATGGCAGCACCTATGGTTTCAGGGGTTGCAGCACTCTTACACGCACAGGGCATTACAGATCCTGATGAAATAAGAGACATATTAACAAATACTGCCTCACCTGTAGATGAAACACTTGATGCAGGTCTACTAAATGCGTATGCAGCACTGAATTATAACGATGGGAGTCCAGATCCTTATTCCCAAGTTCGCATAATGGCTGCCAGAAGAGAAGATAATACCTATTATGTAATGAGTACTATCTCTGGAGCAGACAGTACAGGGGATTATAACCTTAAATATGTCCAGAATAATATCGACCTTGAAGTAATTGGCTGGATTGATGAAAATGAGGATGATACAGTTAATGAAGGTGACTATTTTGGAATATACCCGGATATTAACAATCCAGTGACCATTAACCTAGCAGAAAACGAACACCTGAATAATATTGATTTTGATGTCGTTTATCAATCTGGAAATACACATTCCAGCTATAATAATATACAGGTGGAATTTGGTCCACCTCCATCAAATAATGAGAAAGGGGAATAAAATTATGAAAAACTTTAAATCTGTAATAATTTTAACAATTTTAATTACTCTTTTATTGAGTATTACTGTACTGGCAGCATCTGACGAAGTAAGTAGCAATCAGCCAGCAGGGAGTTTTAAAGTTGATTTGCCTGCTTCCGTAAATGTTCAAAGTGATGATTATGTTCCTGTAGATGAGGTAGCTTCAGTACTTGATATGGAACTTGACTGGAGTCTGGAGGGAAATAGAGTAAATGGAAACATGGGACCTTTCAACTTCCGCAGCAGCAAATTTGTAATAGCAAATGGCCATCTCTATATACCAATAGATATTTTCCTGGATAACTTTGGTGTTCGTATCGAAATACGCGGGAATAATTACTTTATCTACAATAACTACCAGCGATATAATGACCTGGAATTAACTATTAATACAAACAAAAATAGATATTCCAGAGATGAAAGTATGGCTGTCTCTATATTACTTATGAATCAATCAGATCAACATGTTAATCTAAGATTCCCATCCAGCCAGCGATATGATCTTGTGTTGAAACGCTATAATAGAGAGATCTGGCGTCTATCTGGCGACCAGGGGTACACAGCTGCTATGAACAACATTGAGCTTGCCCCTGACGAATTTAGACTAAATACAGCACTCATCACACCCGGAGATGAAGCCAATTTATACTATGGTACATACAAGTTGTATGCAGAAGTCAAAACTGCCCATGGAGAAGTTTTAAAAAGTGATGAAATCGATATTAGAATAAGGTAAATAAAAACATGAAAGGCTCTTCCACTATAATCGTGGAGGAGCCTTTTT
>JBKGXW010000112.1:0-6883 GCA_046546395.1 Halanaerobiales bacterium | reverse complement strand
CTACTGTAGCCCAGCCATAATATAAGTAATGGAAAAAAACTTAATGGTAAAAAACTAAGTCCAAAAGTTACTGCAGGTGTCCATGAATCTATCTTATAGAAAAGAAGCAGTTCCCATCCAAATATTAGTAGTAGTACAACCATAGTAAAGAAACCCAGGGAATTGACTTCTTTTTTGTATAATTCCCACCATGCTCTCATTGAAATACCTCCTTAACTAAATCCTGTATTGATAATCCATGTTCGGCACGGAGATCATCGGCATTTCCCTGTAAAAGAATATCGCCAAATTCAAGAAATACTACATAATCAAAGAATCTCTCGGCCTCCAGCACCTCATGTGTTGATAATATAATCGTTTGTTCTTCTGAATTATACTCACTGATTAAACCTTCCAGGATCCTGGATCTTGATTTGGGGTCAATTCCTGCCAGGGGTTCATCCATGATTATCAGTGGGACCTGTCGAGCCATAGTCAATGTCAGTTTAACTCTTCCAACCATACCTTTAGATAGGTTTTTAATTCTGGCCTCTGGTTTCAAATTCATAAATTCCAGAATATCCATTGCTTTATCTTTACTGAAAGTCCTGAACTGACTATCATATAGTTCAATTACTGCTTTAATAGTCATTCCTTTATAAAAATAATTGATCTCCGGTAAAAATGCTATCTTTTCTTTAATCTCTCTATCAGGTTTTTCCCCAAAAACACTTATTTCACCTGTACTTGGTTTTACTAACCCAACTATAGATTTTAGCAAAGTCGACTTTCCACTTCCATTTGGTCCAACCAGTCCTGTAATACTTCCTGCTGGAAAGTTTATATCTACACCGTTCAAGGCTGTAACTCCAGGATACTTCTTAAAAAGTCCCTTTATTTCAACAGCCACATCATTAGCCATTTTGTAAACCCCCTATTCTTCTTTATAGTTTTGTGCCTCTTCTTCAATCCACTTAAGAATTTCATCAGTACTATAGCCAAGTGATTTCATTTCCTGGATGAATTTTGAAGCAGCATCCCTGGCCATTTCATTTTTTATTTCAGTAAACATACCTTCATCCTCCTTAACAAAAGTTCCTTTTCCACGACGAGTTTCAACAAGATCGAGTATCTCCATCTCACGATATGCCCTTTGGATGGTGTTTGGATTTACCTCAATCTTTTTTGCCATATCCCGCTGTGACGGCAATTTGTCTCCAGGATTAAGTTCTCCACGGACTATCATTTTTTTAACCTCATCGATAATTTGTTCATAAATTGGTTTGGCAGCATCAAAGTTTACCTGCATATTGACCCCCTTTCAAAACAGAAACATATATTTACAATAGATTTTTCAACCCCGATTTATAAACTTATTTTATCTTCCAGGACAAATAATTTTAGTGCACTATTTATCTAGTACACTAATATTATAAATTGAATTATTCAATTTGTCAAGGAAATTTTGAAAAAATGCCAAAAAAAATCCCCTCATTGAAGGGAACCATAATATCAATAAAATATGTATATCAAAATGTATATTTAAGCTGACAAGTATATATGACAAGATGACTGCTCCAGGCGAATCAGTCCAGTTTAACTATTTCTCTATTAGATACTTCCAGTATCTTCTGGGCATAAACTGCCTCTGAAGCCTGGAATTCTTTCTATCTTTAATGGCAATACTTTTATAAAAACCCTTCCATAATCTCTGATATAATTCCTCATCCTCTGATATAACCAATTTATCAGGGTTATTCATCTCAGTTATTACCCACTCTTGCTTATTATATATTGCAGCAATCCTCCTTTTCCGGTCATGTATTATCCAGTCCTGATCAGAAAGCCTTTTTGAAAAATGTGGTGCTATCAAAGACGTTATATTGTAGTCAGGTTCAAAAGGAGCATAATAAACTCCATTTTTAATCTCCTTAAAACGCAATAGGCCCAGGAGAAGGTGTTTTTCCTTACTGACCCTGCTGCTGACCCTACATATTTGATTCACTATATCGTTATTCAAGTAATTATCAATTTTTTTGCCCATCTTAAAGCCCAGAATCAGATAATGAAATATAAGATTGGCGATACCCTCTTCTTCAGATAGGTGTGTATTATATACGTTACGCAGTGAATGGATTGAAATTTTGTCTTTGATTGCCTGATATACACGATCAGATTTATCAAGCTCTGTCTCTATCTCAACTTTATTATCAAACAGACCCTCTCGATAGACTTCGGCAGTTATTATCTTATCAGGTTTTTCATCGCTATAGAAGGCATCAAATATAGCAGTTAACAGTCCCGGGAAACTACCATCATATATATAATATTTCATTGTTACTTAACACCTTCCCCAATGTGTCTTCTAACATTATCACTGGATTCCAGGGTAATTTTTTCACCATTTTCAGATCCCAAATTGCTATTACCATTCCTGGCATCCAGTGTATTTTCCTCGAGATATACTGTTACAGACTTATCTGTACTGGCCCAGGAGTCCATGTCACTACCAAATAATGATAATTGCTGATGTTTCTGACCGCTGACCAATCTGTTTTTCACCAAGTCTTCTCTAATGGGTATTCCACCAAAGTATTTACCCTGACAGGTTATAAAATACCTGGCCCTTTTCAGGGCTGTTCCAAATTTCTTCAGGTCATAGAAGCTTATAGAACCAGTTCTACGTGACCTGCTTATTCTCTGGGCGGATTTAATACCTATGCCGGGCACTCTAAGCAGCATCTCATAATCAGCAGTATTAATCTCTACTGGAAATAATTCCAGATGATTTAGTGCCCAATTAGCCTTGGGGTCCAGTTCTATATCAAAATTAGGGTTATTCCTGTCAAGTAATTCATCAGCCTGAAAACTATAAAATCTCAACAACCAGTCTGCCTGATATAATCTGTGTTCCCTTAGTAAAGGAGGATTATTAAGGGCAGGTAGGTTCGGATTATCGCTTACAGGTATATATGCTGAATAATATACCCTCTTCATGCTAAACTTATTGTATAACCCTTCAGAAATTTTCAATATATGATAATCCGGCTCCGGGCTGGCTCCAACTATCAGTTGAGTACTCTGTCCGGCCGGAACAAAACTGGGTAGCTTTCTATTCTTACGACGCTCTTCTTTATTTTCAATAATTCTTGTACCAATATTTTTCATGGGACCGACTATTGCATCAAACTCCTTTTCAGGTGCCAGTAGTTTCAGGCTTTTCCTTGAAGGGAGTTCTATATTAACACTCATTCTGTCAGCATACTGCCCGGCCTGGTTTATCAGTAAAAAATCCGCCCCCGGGATAGCCTTTAAGTGGATATAGCCATTGAATTTATATTCATCACGAAGAATCTGTACTGTTTTCAGTAGTAGCTGCATTGTATGGTCAGGACTCCTCATTACTGCAGAACTGAGGAATAGCCCCTCTATGTAGTTTCGCCGATAGAAATTTATGGTCAGATCAGCGACCTCCTGTGGTGTGAAAGCGGCCCTGGGCCTATCATTAGATACTCTATTTACACAATATGAACAATCGTATATACAGTAATTTGTAAAAAGTATTTTCAACAGAGATATACACCTACCATCATCTGCCCAGCTGTGGCATATCCCGGCTACAGCACCATTCCCTATACCTCCAGAAGTATTTTTTCGGCCACTCCCACTTGAGGAGCAGGAAACATCATATTTAGCTGCATCAGCTAATATAGATAGTTTATCCAGAAGTTCCATGATATCCACCTCAGTCGTTTATTTATATAAGTATATTCCCGTGAAAGTATTATTCCCATATAAGTATTATCCCGTGCTCCTGCAGTTACAACCACGAGAAAAGAATATCATGACCAGTCAGGAATAGTTAACAATAAATATATTGCCAGGGAGGGGTTCTTCGCTGGACTGGCAAACATATTATTGCTTATAGTAAATTATACCATACATTTGTTTAATTTTCAATATGCTGCCTTATTATATTTTTTTTAATAATAAACAACATCTGTATCTATAATTCCACTGGAATCAATGTCCAGACTACTATTCTGTGAACTACTACTATCTGGTATTCGAACATCGAAGTTGCCCCCAATACCATTTATTGATAGGTGTCTAACACCATCCCATTTATCAAGATATTTCAGATCAGCATCAATACCTACCCCATCAATTCTTATATCCTCAATACCGCGAACCTCCAGATCCAGATCAATCCCGGCACCATCAATATTCAGGTATTCTGTCTCTATATAAGCATTTATAGCCATACCGGCACCATCAATATTTACTCTCTCACAGTAATATTCACCAGACATATTTACACCACCAGCATCAATATTCAATTCATCAGCAAAGAGTTTACCCTTAAGGATTATACCCCCGGCATCTATATCGATTAATCTGAAGGTATTTTTTGTTCCTATCACAATTTTATAATCACTATTATCAAATATATTAAACAGACCCTGATTGGGAGAACTAATTGTAATTCTACTACCTAATCTATCAATCTTCAATTCATCATCCATGTACACATTTTCCAGATTTTCGTCAAAGAATATATTAGCACCAGCAAGATCCATGTATATTCTATTTATACTATCCAACTCTACTTCTTTTAAGTCCTCAAGATTCCAATTGCTTTCCTCACTTAGCTCTACACTCACCGCTAAAGTCACCATAGATGCCGCTAGAAAGAGAACAGAGATCAAAAAAAACATTTTATTCCTACTATTTTTTAACATTTTATCACACTCCCGATGTAATTTATTTTCTTTTCTAAATAGTGCACTAGTAATCTATTGCAATATTATTATACAAGATTATTTTATTTCTGTCAATAAGATTATCTAGATTATAATTAATTATTAGTAAAAAGAAATCCTCCTACAAAACGATTTTGCCGTTTTGTCAGGAGGATATTTATTAAGTGAAGACTTTGAAAGTAATTTATTCTTTTACAGACCCAAGGAAAATGCCTTTAATAAAATATTTCTGTAACTTGGGATATATAACCATAATAGGGAGCATCGTCACCACTATCTTGGCTGCATTCAAGGTTCTACTTGAAACAGCCAATCGTTTTCTAATTGTTTCCAGGTCAACTATTTCTCCAGGGTTGATAGTAACAACCATCTGTTGAATATAAGTTTGTAATGGATATTGTTCTGTTCTGGTCATATAAACCAGACCATCAAAAAAATCATTCCAATTCCAGACTACTGTAAAGAGTATTACAGTTGCAATTATTGGTTTTGATAAGGGAAGATATATGGAAAATAATTTTCTCCAGGGACCAGCGCCATCTATACTTGCACTCTCATCCAGCTCTTTTGGTAGATTCCTGAAGAAATTTATCATTAAAATAATTAAAAAATGATTCACTACTCCAGGCAAGACTAATGCCCAGATAGAACCCAGTAAATTCAAATTACGAATAGCCATATATCTTGGAATCAAACTGGCCTGAAACATCATTGTGAATATAAGAGTCCACATATATATATTTCTATACTTAAAATCCTCTTTTTCTTTAGACAAAGGATAAGCGGTAAGAACACCTACCACAAATACCAATATAGTACTCAAAAATACGCGCTTGACAGAAACCCAGAAGGCTATAAAAAATGATGAATCATCAAGGATTGCTTTATATGATTCTATGTTAAATCCGATAGGGTAAAATGTTACTAATCCTGCTGCTGCCTGTGAACTATCACTGAAGGATATAGCTACTGCATTCACTATCGGAAGAAGTGAAGATATAGTAATAAGAGCCAAAATAGTATATATAATTATATCAAACACTTTATCTTTAAAAGTTGAATATCTTGTCACAAAAAGCCCCCCTAAAATATACGATAATTAGCAAATTTCTTTGCTAACCAATGTGCAATAATAATAAAGATAAATGCTACTGCAGATTTCATTAAGCCTACTGCTGTTGCAAACTCATATTGATTATCCATTAAGCCCATCCTATAAATATAAGTATCCAGTATATCCCCGGTCTCATATACCAGTACATTATACATATTAAATATTTGATCAAATCCCGCATTTAATATATTTTGCAGACTTAAAACTCCGAGAAGTACAATTGTGGGTATTAAACCAGGTAATGTTATATACCAGATCTGTTTTAAGCGAGAACAACCATCTATCCTGGCCGCCTCATAAAGGTTTGGACTTATATTTGTAAGTGCAGCTAGATAAACAATAGCATTAAAACCAAAATTCTTCCAGACATCTGTAGTAATTATTAACGGTCTGAACCAGGAATTACTGGCAAAAAACATAATTGGTTCAATATTAAATAACCCTAGAAAAGCATTGACAATACCTTCCACCGAAAAAACATCTTTAAAAATTCCGGCAAGAATAACCCAGGAAAGAAAATAAGGCAAGTAAACAATGGTCTGTACACTTCTCTTAAACCATCTAGTCCTTACTTCATTAAGCATTAATGCAAAAAGCAAAGGTATTATTAGGTGTAGAGCCATCTTCCAGACTGCTATAATTACAGTATTTGATAAAACCCTGTAAAACGATGGTATCATAAAGACTGTTTTAAAGTGATCCCATCCAGCCCATGGTGAACCAAAAATTCCCCTGCCCGGCATAAAATATTTAAATGCAATAATATTATTAATAAGTGGGTAAATACTGAATATAATCAAAAAAATGATAGCAGGTATTAGCATTATTTGATAATGAACATTGTCCCCAAGAGATTTTTTATTAGTTGAAATTCTTTTTATAAGTCCTTTTTCTTTGTTAGTTTCTATTCTCATAAATACCACCTTATATTTGCACTCGATACTAACTGTCACTAAATTTTTTTTTGCTTCATCGTATGCAAGTGACAGTAAGTCCCAGTATTGGCTCCTCTATGTTTCAGGAAACC
>JBKGXW010000111.1:0-6891 GCA_046546395.1 Halanaerobiales bacterium | reverse complement strand
AATAAGTATCAAGAGTAGAAGAGTAGAGGATTAAAAAATAAGACAATAAGCAAAAAACTGGAGGGAATTTAAATGAGTAAGAATATAAAACTAACAACAACATTTTTAATAATCTTTTTATTGTTATCAGCTGTGGCTGTTTATGCTGGCCCGATTGAAATTGGAGCAATGCTCTCTTTAACTGGTTCTGGTGCCCCTGAAAATGGGCCGATGCAGCAGGGTATTATTCTGGCTGAAAAGCATATCAATGCAGCTGGAGGACCGCTGGGTCGTGAATTGAAAATACATTACACTGATGATCAGACAGAACCTGGTGCAGCTATTGCTGCTGTTAATAAATTAGTTATGATGAATAATATACCGATACTTCTGGGAGGTTGGTCAAGTGGTGCTTCAATAGCGGCCAGTACAATTACTATACCTAATGAAATAGTTCATATAGGTCTTGGTTGTACATCACCACAGATTACTTATCTTGATGATAATGATTTCTTTTTCCGTACTGCTCCTTCTGATGCAGGTCAAGGTGTAGCATTGGCAATGCTGGCTAAAGAGAAAGGATATAAGACAGCCAGTACTTTAGTAATTAATAATCAGTATGGTATTGGAATTGAGCAGGTTTTTAAAGAAGCCTGGATTAAATCAGGTGGAATCTTTCTGGACAGTGTTAGAGTAGATACTTCAAAGGCATCCTATCGTTCAGAATTGAGAACTATATTTGAGAATGAGCCAGATGTTGTTATTAATGGTGCTTATCCCACTGACATAACTGTTCTTTTGAAACAATGGTATCAAATGGATGTTGGCGGAAACTGGTTAGGAGCTGAAGTAGCTAAAGCCCCTACACTGCCAAAAACATTAGGCTATGAAATCTATGGTGATGTTGAGGGTGTTTCTACTGCCTTACCAGACAATGATAGTCGCTTATTATTCGATCAGGCCTGGGAAAAGGAATTTGGTAGTGATGAACAATCAGTATTTACTGCTCATTCCTATGATGGTACAATGATTGCTGCTTTAGCTATAGAAAAGGCAGGAACAGCAAGTGATACTACTGCAATCAAGGATGCCATTAGAGAAGTTTCTAATGCTCCTGGTGTCATAGTAACAGTTAATGAATTTGCTAAGGCTAAAGAATTAATTGCTCAAGGTAAAGATATTCAATATATTGGTGCTTCAGGACCAGTTAATTTCGACGAATATGGAGATGTAGCAGGAATGTACGAACATTGGACAGTAGGAGAAGACCTGAAGTTTAAGACAGAAGGAAACTTTGAACCGACTGCAATCGCTGACTTTGCTGAAGAGATTGATTTTGAACTACCAATCTGGTGGGAAGAGTAAGTGAGATTATCAAATAAGTATTTTTAGAACCTTTATAAAGTAAGAGCAGGCCGTCAGAATTATAGTGGAATCCTTTATCAGATGAAAGGTTAAAAAGAGGTGAGATTTAATGACTATAAATAATTATGAATATGCAGAAGGTATTAAAGAGAGAGATAAAGCAAATAATCTCCACTCCTGGACTGCTCAAGGTAGGCTTGAGCCAAAGGTGATTACCAAGGCAGAGGGTATTTATTATTGGGATCATACTGGCAAAAAATATTTCGATATGTCCTCTCAGTTAGTCAATGTTAATATAGGCCATGGAAATAAGAAAGTAATTGATGCAATAAAGAAACAGGCAGATAAAATACCCTATATTGGACCTGCTCATGCCATTGATGTTAAGTCAGAACTGGCTGAAAAATTACTGGAAATTGCCCCTGATAATATGGGTAAGGTGTTTTTTACTATTGGCGGAGCAGACGCTAATGAAAATGCCATAAAGATGGCGAAAATGTATACAGGTAGGGACAAAATATTATCCAGATATCGTTCATATCATGGCGCTACTTATGGTGCTGCTAATCTAACAGGTGAGCCCAGAAGATTTCCGTCTGAACCAGGAATACCTGGCTTTGTGAAATTTTTCGACCCATATCTTTATCGTAGTCCAATTGAATTTACTAGTGAAAAAGAGGCCAGCCACTATTATTTGAGTCAATTAAAAGAACAGATCATATATGAGGGACGCGAGAGTGTAGCCGCTATTTTTCTAGAAACTGTTACAGGCAGTAATGGAGTAATTATCCCGCCAGATGGGTATTTGCAGGGTGTTAGGGAGATCTGTGATGAATTTGGTATTCTGATGGTCTGTGATGAAGTGATGGCAGGTTTTGGTAGGACTGGTGAATGGTTTGCCTGTGATAATTGGGATGTTGCACCCGATATGATTTCCTTTGCTAAAGGAATTACCTGCGGCTATGTGCCTTTAGGTGGGGTTTTAGTAAGCAAAGATATAGCTGGATTTTTTGATGAAACTACCCTGATGTGTGGACTTACTTATAGCGGTCACCCAATGGGATGTGCAGCTGGTATTGCTACTCTGGAAGTGTATAAAGAAGAGGGCTTATTTGAAAATAGTAAATTGATGGGTAAAGTCCTGGGTAATGAGCTGGAGAAAATGAAGGAAAAACATCCTTCCGTTGGCGATGTTAGATATATTGGATTGTTTTCAGCTATTGAACTGGTTAAAGATAAAGACAGCAGAGAACCATTGGTTCCTTATGGACAGGACCCTGATAAAATAATGCCGGAAATATTGTCTAAATTAAAAGTACGGGGATTTTCTACTTATACACATGAAAATATAATAATAGTTGCTCCGCCTTTAATAATACAGGAAGATGAAATTAAAGAAGCGATGGAAATTATGGATGGGGTTCTTAATGAAGTAGATGAGATGATACAGGCTTAAAAAACTGTATTTTAATTAAGATAAATATATTGAAAGGGGAGGAACATTTATGTCAGACATGCTGGAGAGATTAAAAGAGATCAGTGTAGATTTCAATGATAAGGCTATAGCTTTTGCTCAGGATTTAATACGGACTCCAAGTATTAGCGGAAATGAAAAGGATGTTGCTGATTTATTGATTGCTGAGATGAAGAAATTGGGGTATGACCAGGTATTTAGAGATGATATGGGTAATGTAGTTGGAATTGTCAAAGGTAGTGAGGAAGGACCAACTATTATGTATAATTCTCATATGGACCATGTTAGTCCCGGGGATGTCAGTAATTGGGAAGGCTATGATCCTTATGGGGGAGAGATAGATATATGTCAAGTAGATGATCAGGATGGTAATAGCGATGAAGCGGAATGTATTCACGGACGTGCTGCATCAGATGTAAAAGGAGGAGAAGCGGCTCAGGTTTATGCTGGTGCTGTTTTAGCTAAGTTAAAAAAAGAAGGGTACAACTTTAAAGGGAACTATATGTTTACAGGGGTGGTACAGGAAGAGCCGGCAGAAATGGTAGGTATGGTTCATCTAATCGATAAGACATTTAAGGAAAAAGGTCTAGATTATGATGCTATGATATCATCAGAAGCGACTTCATTGAAGCTATACTGTGGACATCGAGGAAGGGTTGAGATGTTGGCATCGGTATATGGGCGTACTTCCCATGGAAGCGCACCCTGGTTGGGAATAAATGCTATCTATAAATCTATGCCTTTAATTTCCAGAATAAAAGATGATTTGTATCCATCATTGCCAGAGGATGAACACCTGGGACAGGCTTCATTATCTCTGAATATTATCGAATGTTCTCCTGGTGCATTATCCATTGTACCTGACAAATGTATGTTATCTATAGATAGAAGAACTATACCAGGTGAGAGTGCAGAAATTGCTTTAAAAGAGATAGAAGGACTGATAGAGGAAATAGCAGCAAATGATGATGAATTTAAAGCTGATGTTAAGGTAAAATCAGCTATTGAGACATCCTATACAGGTCTCGAATATGAGGTCGATAAAGAGATGTATCCCTGGAAGATAAGTGAGAGTCATCCTTTTGTGGAAGCTGCTGCTTCTGCCCTGGAGGAAATTGGTGAACCGGTTAAATATGGATATTGGGATTTTGGAACTGATGCCAGTAAGACTGCGGGAATTGATAAAAAACCTACCATTGGGTATTCACCAATGCAGGAGCAATATGCCCATACACCTTATGATAAGGTTAGAACTGATTTTTTAAAACGGGCTATTGTAGGTAATGCATCTATTTATTTAAAAGCAGTAGAAGCTGGCAAAGAGGCTTTTGAAAAATTGGAATGGTAATTGTAGTAGTTTGATTTTTAGGTAAGTATGTGATCTTAACAAAGTTTAAGTTGCTAGGGACTAAATAAAATATTAGGAGGCAGGTTAAAATGACTGAAGAAGCGTTATCTGTTAAGCAAAGAGTTGTTGATGTTGAGGGTGAATTGGATTCTGTTTCTGCTGATAATGATATGGTTTATACACTGGATGATGTACCGAAACCATTCAGTACTGCATTGGGACTGGGATTACAGCATGTATTAACCATGTTTGGAGCTACTATCTCTGTTCCATTACTACTGGCGCCTGCCCTGGGTATGAGCGGGACACAACTGGCTATACTGATAGCCTCTGCTATGCTTTGTTCTGGTGTCGCCACCTTTATTCAGGTAAACTTTGGTACAAGACTACCGATTATTCAGGGAGTTTCTTTCTCTTTTCTTGGTCCTTTCTTTGCTATTATAGCAGCTACTGCTGGCGGTGCGGTATCTATGCAGTATATAGCAGGTGCTATTATATTGGGTGCTTTAGTAGAAATGTTAATTGGCTTTAGTGGATTGATAGGTAAATTACAGAAGTATATCACACCTGTGGTTATTGGTCCTACTATAGCTTTGATCGGTCTGGCTTTATATCAGTCAGGGGCACCAATAGCTGGTGATAATTGGTTTTTAGCCGGTATTGTTATAGTGGGAGTCTTCCTCTTTAACTTTGTGCTGGGTAAAGATAAGAATATGTTTTCTTTATTTCCGGTTCTTTTGTCGGTAATTGCTGCCTATATTGTTGCTCTGGTACTATCATACACAGGTGTTTTTGGTCCAGAATCTGCAGGTTATGTCAGTTTTGAGACATTGAAAGCAGCTCCCTGGTTTAGATCTCCGGGTCAGATATTTATGCCCTGGGGAGTGCCTAAGTTTAGTTTGAGTTTCTTCCTGGTTGTTCTGGCAGGTTATCTGGCATCTACTATAGAATCTTATGGAGATTATCAGGCTATGAATAAGGTTTGTCAGGGACCAGAACTGACTTCAAAACAGGTTAGTAGAGGTATTGGCTGTGAAGGTCTTGGTTGTTTAATTACAGGGTTATTGGGTGGTTTTGCTAGTACCAGTTATACGGAAAATATAGGACTGGTTGGTTTAACAAAAGTGGCCAGTAGATATGTTGTTAATATTGGTGTGGTTGTTCTGATTCTTCTTGGTATAGTTGGTAAATTCGGCGGATTTATTGCCAGTATACCAATGCCGATAGTTGGTGGACTTTATATTACGATGTTTGGGCTAATTGCAGCTATTGGTTTATCACATACAGCTAAAGCTGATATGAGTTCACAGAGAAATCTAATGATTATAGGTTTCAGTCTCTTTATGGGATTAAGTTTACCGACCTATTTCAGTGCCAATCCCCTGGTATTTGAAAGTGTGCCCTGGTTATCAGATATAATAAATAGTATCGGTGGTACAGGTATGGCAGTAGGTGCTATCTGTGGATTAATCCTTGATAATGTTATTCCTGGAACAGATAAAGAAAGAGGACTAGCAGCAGAAGGTGAAGCAGCATAATAAAATAACTTTCTATATCATTCTGTTACATCGGAATCTAATGAAATATATGGAGAGAATCCAGTAGTATTTTTTTATAAATATATACTACTGGATTCAATTATTCAAAAAGTAAACATCTACTTTTATCAACTTAATTACTATTATTTATTAAAGGGGGAGAAATTATTATGTCTTTATTGATAAAGAATGGAACAATTATTACAGCTACAGATACTTATCAGGCTGATTTATTAATAGAGGAGCAGAAGATTGTACTAATAGGAACTAATATAGATTATGATGCAGATCAGATTATAGATGCAGAAAGGAAATACATACTCCCGGGTGCACTTGATGCTCATGTTCATCTGGAGATGCCTTTTGGTGGAACAGTTTCAGCGGATAGCTATGAAGCTGGAACAAGGGCTGCCGCCTGTGGTGGGGTTACAACAGTTTTTGATTTTGTTATTCAGAATAAGGGTCAGGGTCTAATGGAAGCAATAAAAGGCAGGGAGGAACTGTGTGCACCACAGGCCTGTATTGATTATGCCTTTCATGTTGCTATTACTGATCTTCGGGATGAAGTTATTGAAGAACTGGAAGAAGCAGTGGAGTATGGGGTTCCGAGTTTTAAAACATTTATGGCTTATAAAAAGGCTGGTCTAATGATAGATGATGGTGTACTTGCTTATTTACTGGAAAAGTCCAGAGATATTGGTGCATTAATATCAGTTCATGCTGAAAATGCAGATATTACCGAGAGTCGTGTAGAGAGATTTCTGGCTGAAGGGAAAACCTCTGCCTGGTATCATTATAAAAGCCGTCCCGAGTTTGTAGAGGCTGAGGCTGACAAGCGAATTATACACCTGGCTAAATCCCTTGATGCACCGGTATATATAGTTCATCTGGCAAATAAAGAAGGGATGGACGAGGTTACTAAGGCCCGGGATGAGGGTTATGAAATATATGCAGAGACATGTCCTCATTATCTGTATTTTACCAAAGATGTCTATAATCGAGAGGATGGTAGAAACTTTGTCTGTTCACCACCGATAAAAGGTCAGGATAGCCAGGATTCCCTATGGGAAGGAATTAAGAGAGGAGATATATCAGTAGTTGCAACTGATCACTGTCCATTTCAGAGTGAAGAAAAAGACTGGGGTATTGATGACTTCAGTAAGATACCTAATGGATGTATGGGTGTA
>JBKGXW010000110.1:0-6963 GCA_046546395.1 Halanaerobiales bacterium | reverse complement strand
CTATAATTCGGTAAATGTTCTTTGTAGCCTCACTGGTTCTATGATATAATACATATAGTTAACAGCAGACAATATATCCCATTAAATCAAATAGGGCCTGACATAAGATTAGACCAGTACAGGATAATCTTTTGTGAATGAGCCACAAGATATTTTCTTAAGAATATTTACAAGGAGAGCTAAAATATGAAAGAAATATATCTAGACAATAGTGCTACAACCAGACCTCTGGATAAGGTTGTGGATAAAATAAGCGAAACCCTGAAAAAAAACTACGGCAACCCTTCTTCTCTACATAATAAAGGACTTGCAGCCGAAAAAGTATTAAAAAATGCCCGCAGCATAATTGCCAGAAAACTGGAGGTTAATCCTGGTGAAATATACTTTACCTCAGGGGGTACAGAAAGCAACAATCTGGCTATTAAGGGAGTTGCATATAATTACCGCAACAGGGGTAAACACCTTATAACTACAGGTGTTGAACATGCATCTGTCCTGGAAACCTTCCTGGCTCTGGAGGAAGATGGGTTTGAGGTAAGCTTTCTGAAACCAGACAGATATGGCAATATCTCACTGGAAGAGTTAGCAGATAGTATTACGAAAAATACTACTCTGGTAAGCATAATACACATCAATAATGAACTGGGCACCATCCAACCACTAAACGAAATCGCTAAGATTATTAAGGAAAAAAATCAAAACACCTATTTCCATACAGACTGTGTCCAATCCTTTGGCAAGGTACTACTGAGACCGGAAGATGATAATATTGATCTATTAACCATTAGTGGGCATAAGATACATGGTCCGAAAGGTGTCGGAGCCCTATATAAAAGAAAAGGCATTGAGCTTAAAGCTCAACTACTCGGTGGCGGACAGGAAGACGGTGTTCGCTGTGGTACTGAAAATATACCCGGTATAGCAGGTTTGATTCCAGCAGTAGATGCTTTACCTGATTTTAACAGTAAAAATACTTTTGACGAGAAACTGGACATGCTGAAAAAACAATTTTTGAAGAAGTTAGGAAAAATAAAGAGAGAATTTATTATAAATTCACCTGAAGAAGGAGCGCCACACATTCTCAATGTCTCCTTTCCTGGAACTAAGGGCGAAGTACTTATTCACAGTCTGGAAAGTGAAGGAATATATGTCTCCACTGGTTCAGCCTGTCACTCCAAAAGCAATGAAAAAAGCCATGTTTTAAGAGCCATCGGGCTACCTGCCCAACAGATAGATGGTACGATAAGAATCAGCTTTTCTCATTTTATAGATAAAAAAGATATAGATTATACTATTGATGTACTGAAGGAACAGTTGGAGAGATTTTTCTAGTATATATTAAGCCCGGGAATTTACTCCTATATTTTATAAAATATATAGTATATCTTCAGCAGCACAAAAAAACAAGAAGGTGATTTTAATGTATCAGGCAATACTCGTTAGATTTGGAGAGATTAGTTTAAAAGGAAACAACCGTTCCTATTTTGTCAATAAATTAATAAACAATATAAGGGGTTATCTTAAAGGTATCGGAAAGTACAAAATAGAAAGAACCTATGGAAGGATTTATCTCTATATAGATGATGAACCAGAAAAATATATAGAAAAACTAAAAGAAATCCCGGGTATTGTATCTATAAGTCCCGTGGCTGTTGCCCCGCTGGATTTCGAAGCTATAAAAGAAGTATCATTAAAAATATTCAAAGATGCTGCTCAGGATTATCCAACAACTTTCAAAGTAGAGACTAATCGACCAAATAAAAAGTTTCCCCTCAAAAGCCCGGAAATAAATCGCGAGCTGGGTGCCCATATACTGACAAATATTAATGAAGAATATAATGATAAACTCTCGGTTGATGTACATAATCCCGAACATCTTATAAGTCTTGAAGTCAGAAAGGATAAAGCACTTATCTATACAGAAACAATTGTAGGCCCCGGTGGCTTACCGGTAGGCACAAGTGGAAAGGGGCTTCTGCTTTTATCTGGCGGTATAGATAGCCCAGTAGCTGGCTGGCTTGGCCTGAAACGCGGGATGACCCTTGATGCAATTTATTTTCACAGCCACCCATATACCAGTGACCGTGCAAAAGAAAAAGTTCTCGACCTGGCTAAAGTACTCAGTAAATATGGTGGGAGAATCAATCTTTTTGTCAGCCATTTTACAGATATTCAGATGGAGATTCAAAAAAATTGTCCCTCAAAATACAATGTGACCATCATGCGAAGAATCATGCTGCGAATAGCATCACGAATAGCAAAACAAAACAATGATCTTGTACTACTTACAGGAGAAAGTATTGGACAGGTTGCCAGCCAGACCTTAGAAAGCATCAATGTTATCAATGAGGTAACCAATCTACCGATATTGAGACCATTAATAACTATGGATAAAACAGAAATAATAAAGATTGCCAGGAAGATAGGTACATATGAAACCTCTATCCTCCCCTATGAAGACTGCTGTACAATCTTTGTACCAAAACACCCGGTTACCAGGCCCACTCTGGAAGATGCCAGGGCTGCAGAAGAAGGACTTGAAATTGAAAATTTGATAGAGGAGTCTATTGAAAAGTCAGAGACAATTGTTATAGAATAATCCCCAGCTATCCCCTTACTTCATTAAATAACAGGGAAGCTAGAGTACAAGTATGGGAAAACCCCCAATTTGTTCAAAGCAAAGTTAATGAAGAAAATTACCCCGGACTTATGCCGGGGTTCTCTAATATTAATATTCTATACGCGCAGCAACAGGCATCCTCCTACCCATACCAAAAGCCCTGGTTGTAACCTTAAGTCCTGGGGCTGCCTGTCTCCTCTTGTATTCATTATTATCAACTTTTTTGGCTATCCATAGAACCATCTCTTCATCAAATCCCCTGGCAACTATTTCCCTGACAGATATATTTCTGTCAACATAATAATATAATATTTTATCAAGAATCTCATAGGGGGGTAGAGTGTCCTCATCCTTCTGATCTGGAGCAAGTTCAGCAGAAGGGGCTTTACTGATTATCTTCTCTGGTATAATTTCTTTATATCCATTGGTATCTTTATCTTTATTTATATCCTCGGCCAGCTGATAAACCATTGTTTTAGGTACATCAGATAGAACACTCATACCACCGCTCATATCACCATAAAGAGTACAATATCCCACTGCTAGCTCACTTTTATTACCTGTAGCCAGAACCAGATAGCCATATTTATTGGAAAAGGCCATTAAAATATTCCCTCGTGCTCTGGCCTGAATATTCTCTTCAGTCACGTCTTCAGGTAAATTACCAAAATAACCATCCAGTGTATCAAGATATGAATCATAGATTCCTTCTATCGAAATTACCTTAAATTCAATACCAAGGTTGCTGGCAAGCTCTCGTGAGTCCTCTACACTACCTTCAGAGGAATAAGGACCTGGCATTGATATTGCCAGAACATTATCAGCACCCAGTGCCTCTACAGCCAGACAGAGAGTAACCGCTGAATCAATGCCTCCGGATAAGCCGATAACCGCCCTGGAAAATCCGCATTTCCTGAAATAATCTTTAATTCCCAGGACAAGCGCCTGATGCACCTTTTCTACATCTCCCCTGTCAATATCATTTCCCGCTATAACTCTACCATCTGTATTAATAGTATTTCCAGGCAATATTTTACTGCCAGAAAAGTCTGGTTTTGCACTATTACTCTGTTCCGAATCATTCTGTTTTGAAGATGAATCTTGTTTTTCTGCAGATAATTCAATTCTTGACTCAAACATCGAATTATCCTGAGTTAATTCTGATTCTTCACTGTGAACTGCTTTACTGCATGTATCTATTGTCTGTCTATCCTCACTGAATGCAGCCAGTCTCGCTATAACTCCTTTATCATTTACAGCCAGGCTCTGACCATCAAAAATTAATTCATCATTCCCACCAATCTGATTAACATAAACAAACGGTATCTTGTGTTTTTTTACATAGTTTTTTAATATATCTTTTCTGAGCATTTCTTTATCTGATTGAAAGGGGGATGCAGAAATGTTTATTATGATGGTAGCCCCTTTATCAACCAGTATATCGACAGGATCAAGTTGATAATACCTGTATTCCCAGAGATCAGGGTCATTCCAGATATCCTCACAGACGGTAATCCCCAGTCTTTCACCCTTAAACTCAAAAATATCAATATCTTCAGCAGAATCAAAATACCTGGTCTCATCAAAGACATCATAAGTCGGCAACAGTGATTTGTTCTGTTGGAAAAGGAGCCCTCCATTGGAAATAAACAGCGCGGCATTATATAAACCCTTGCCAATATCCTTTCTTGTTTCAACCGGAACACCAACTATTATCCCAAGCTCAGAAAATCTTTTTGAAAACTCTATTAAATCGGCAACTGCCATTCTAATTTTTGAAATTATACTCTTTTTATGTAATAAATCCCGCGGCGGATATCCTATCAGGCTTAGTTCCGGAAAAACCACCAGATCTGTCCCGGTCAGAGCAGCCTTTTCCACTTCTTCTTTAACTTTACTTAAATTGTACTCAATATCACCTACTGTAGGATTAATCTGAACCATCGTTACTTTCATTATTAATATAACCCCCTTACTTATATTACTTATATCTTTTAATATCCAGGTCTTATATTTCTTTTACTATCTCTATAACCCGGTCGAGTTGGTCGTCTTTTAGTTCGGGCACCATTATCTCCATCATTTGATAGATATACAGGAATTCGTCCATCAAACTCTTTCTGCTTTTTTCATCAATTTCATCTACCTTTTCCAGCAAACCCTCTATCCTGTTACTGAGATTTGTAAAGGAATTTACCAGAAGTTTTACTGGTTTACCCTCATTATTTCTTGTTTCAATTATATTATTATTTTTGCTGGTGATTTTCTGGTGTTCCCTTTTCAGAAGAACTGCATTAAAAGCCTCTTCCATGGAAATATGTAAATACTTATATATAATATCAACAACCTGTTTTGTTTCATCTCTACTGAAATGATATTTTAATACTCCATCAAGGAGTTTATCCTGTTTTGTGGGATCGCCAGTCCTACTACTCAAAGCCTTTGCCAGAGAAATATGCGAAAGTGATAAAGGAGAATCATCATCTATTACCTCTCTCCGATACTTTTCTTTAACATCAAGAATATTAAGCCATTCTGTTAAGGTAGTTCTTGGAACCCCTATTTTTTTACTTGCTTCCTTTTTGGTATATCCATTTTCATCGATTAATCTCTGTATAGCAGTTGCCTTTTCAAGGGGATTCAAATTCTGTCTTTGAATATTTTCAATCAACTGAATCTGTTTTAGAGAGGCATTATCTATATCACCAGCCATGATAACAGCTGATATCTCTTTCTGATTATTACGTTTTATTGCCCGCAGCCGCCTCTCCCCCGCAATTAATAAATAATCTGGACCCTCTTTTTTCACAATTACTGGTTGGAGTTGACCAACCTCCTGTATTGATTCAGCAAGATTATCAAGTTTCTCCTGATCAAAAGTTTTCCTCGCCTGACCCCTCTTTACCT
Organism: Halanaerobiales bacterium; assembly: GCA_046546395.1. Lineage (GTDB taxonomy): Bacteria > Bacillota > Halanaerobiia > Halanaerobiales > DTU029 > JBDNGI01. The sequence continues at coordinate 1,436 of JBKGXW010000110.1, read as the reverse complement.
TAATTTTATTAACAGGAATTACTCTGACTTCCATTCAGGTATCTCCTTCCATATATTACATTATCTAGCTATGAAAACCATAATCAAAACTACCTTAAATTATATCAAAAAATGTAGTAAAATCAAATTTTTTTGTTATTTTATGCTAGGTTTATATTTGATTCTGGAATATACTTAAAAGTTGCTGGCAAATTCAAAATCTTGCTTGGGATTATATTTTTAATATGTTAGAATATTATTGTAATGTAAAAAATAATAACTGATTAATCGATGGCATATGATATATAGATACACGATATTCTATATATCATACTATTACTTAATCAAAAAGGCTTTAAGAGTCTGTTCGAAAAGTTTTTAATTTTTCACCGTAGATTATAGTTCCCTTCACTACTAAGCTAACTTTTCGAACATGCACTTTAAATTATTAAAAAGACGTATAAAGGAAGTGTAGCCTATGAATGACAGTTTTTCAAAAGAACTAGATAAAATAGATGAGCTTGAAGTAAAATATAATATCAGTATCAAAGCTTATACTTCATTTAAAATAGGTGGTCCGGTAGATATATTTGCTGTTCCTCATTCTATTACAGCCCTGCAAAAATTATTATGTACCATTTACAAAAACAAAATGAATTTTTTTATACTCGGCAAGGGAAGTAATATAATAGTTGCTGATAAAGGCTACCGCGGGATAGTAATATATACCGGTGAATTAAAGAAAGTACGCATTGAAAATAATTTACTTAGTGCTGAAGCAGGAATAACTCTGGCCACTCTGGCAAATAAAGCGCTGGCTGCAGGACTTACCGGGCTCGAGTTTGCAAGCGGAATTCCCGGCACACTGGGAGGCGCTCTTTTCATGAATGCAGGCGCCTATGGTGGAGAGATGAAGGATGTAGTAAAAGACGCTCTACTACTTGATTATTCAGGAGATGAAATAAATCTGGACAGCCAACAGTTAAAGCTATCCTATCGTTATAGTATATTGCAGGAAAAAAAACTAATAGCAGTAAAAGTAAATCTGAAATTGAAGGCTGGCAGTAAAAAAGAGATAAAAGAAAAAATGAAAACTCTGAATAGAAAGCGTAAGGAAAAGCAGCCCCTGGAATGGCCCAGTGCAGGGAGTATATTCAAAAGACCTACTGGCTACTATTCAGGACCCTTGATTGAAAATGCTGGTCTAAAAGGTCTTAGAGTAGGCGATGCCCAGATCTCTACAAAACATGCCGGGTTTATCATCAACCTCGGTAATGCTACTGCAGCTGATGTTAAAGCCTTAATAGAAAAAGTACAGGAAGTTGTACACCAGAAAAATGGGGTTAAACTGGAAGTCGAGCCTCGTTTTATTGGGGAATTCTAGAAACAAACTTACAAGATTTAATCCACAGTGAAAACAGTTCAAATCACAGTATAAATAATTATTTATGGGATAA
>JBKGXW010000109.1:0-6992 GCA_046546395.1 Halanaerobiales bacterium | reverse complement strand
TTAATTAAAAATTTTAGTGAGGTATAATAATGAGTCTAAATAAGAAAATAAATGAAGCAAATCTTTCACATATTAACTTATTTCTCTTAGTAACAGGTCTTTTCTGGTTTTCTATGTATGCTTATATACCTACTTTCTCTCCTTATCTGAAATCACTGGGCATTTCAGATAAATTTGTGGGTATTATTGTAGGTTCCTATGGGTTCAGCCAGATGATAATCAGGATACCACTTGGAATCTATTCAGATAGGATTAATAGAAGGAAAGTATTCATAATAGCAGGTGTAATACTGGGTGCATTGAGTAGTGGGTGGATGTTTCTTTTTAATAACCCTTACCTGATACTTTTGTTTCGCTCCATTGCCGGCATTGCAGCTGCAACATGGATTACCTTTACTGTGTTATTCTCAAGCTATTATAAAGATAGTGAGACTTCCAAATCTATAGGGATTATAAACTCCTTTACCAAACTTGGCCAGGTTATAGCAATGCTGGGTGGGGGTATTATAGCCCAGAGATTTGGACAGGAGTATCCTTTTCTAATGGCAGCGGTGGGTGGGTTTGTAGGTCTAATATTAAGTTTTGGTATTAAGGAGAAACGTAAGATAGATCATAAGCCCATGGATATGGAGGAGTTAATATCAATTGCAAAAAACCCCGGTCTCTTATCTGTCTCGTTTCTGGCAATAATACTTCAGTTGATAACTTTTGCTACTACCTTTGGTTTTATACCAATTGTAGCTGAAAATCTAGGGGCAAATAGTATTCATCTGGGACTTATTACAGTTATAACTGTTATTCCTGCTATTTTTTCATCATATTTGAGTGGGACTTTCTTTGCATCTCGTTATGGGGAGCGAAATACTATTGTCGGGGGATTTATTCTTATAGCACTTTCCTGTGTTGTAGTCCCTTTTATTAATGATCTATCCATTCTATACGGCAGCCAGATCATTAATGGTACTGGCCAGGGAATCGTGTTTCCTATCTTGATGGGGTTAAGTATTAAGAATGTTGTTTCCAACAAGAGGGGCACAGCAATGGGATTTTTCCAGGCAATTTATGGACTGGGTATGTTTCTCGGACCTGTTTTGTTAGGATTTCTAAGTTATTCTGTTGGGATAAGCATTGGATTTTATATAATAGGCTTAATCGGTTTTCTGGGTGGGTTTTTAACCCTCATATTCTGTAGGAATGCAGGGAGACAGATGGCGGGATAATGGTACCTGGTGAGGAATTTGATTTAATAGATATTCAACTGCATGTTCAACTGCCAAGAATTATTCTTGCAGTATATTATTAATAGAGGAGAGTGAAGAGATGGAGTTTCATAAATTTAAGAATAAGTATGTTCTGAGACTGGAAAAGGGAGAAGAGATTGTAAGTACATTGAAAAATTTCTGTGGAGAAAATAATGTTAAGCTGGCCAGTGTCAGCGGGATAGGTGCTGTTGATAATGCAGAGATTGGATTGTTTGATACTAAAAACAAAGAATATTACTCGAAGAAATTAAGTGGAGATCACGAAGTAACCAGCCTATCTGGAAATGTCTCCACAAAAGACGGAGAGATATATCTTCACCTACATATAAATCTGGCTGATGAAGAATATAATACTAAAGGAGGACATTTAAGTAGTGCTGTTATAAGTGGTACCGGGGAGCTTGTTATTGATATTATAGATGGGATTGTAGAAAGGGAATTTAACGAAGAGGTAGGTCTAAATCTCTTTAGATTTATTTAATTTCTGGTACATAAACCATAGCACTAAATTACAATACAATACATTAGATTATAACTTTTAATTGTATGTTATATTTTTTTAGGGAAATAATAATTTGTGATTATTTATAGAAATAATAGTTTCATGTGAAAGGAGATGGATATTTATGAATGAAAAAGAACTACCAATGGTCGCCTATTTTTGTATGGAATATGGGTTGGAATCTAATTTTAATATTTATGCTGGTGGTCTGGGAATACTGGCTGGCGATTATTTAAAAGCCGCTAAAGATAACGAAGCCCCCCTTCTGGGGATCGGTATACTCTGGAAACAGGGTTATACAAAACAGCTAGTTGATAACGAGGGAAGGCCTGTTGACAGTTATCCTGTCTATAAGTATGAATTTCTGAATGACACTGAAATCAAAGTAAAAGTAAGAATAAGAAATCGAAATGTTTATTGTAAGGTCTGGGAGGTTAATAATTTTAATAATAATTCGCTTTATTTACTTGATACTGATCTGCCGGAGAATGATGACGCCTGGATTACCGGTCAACTATATGGCTGGTTTGGCGAAGAGCGTATAGCACAGGAGATGGTACTGGGGATAGGAGGGGTTCGTGCTCTCAGGGCACTTGGAATAGAACCGGAGATATATCATTTTAACGAGGGGCATGCAGTATTTGCCGGGCTGGAATTAATCAGGGAAAAAATGGAGGACGAGGATTTTTCTTTTGAAGATGCATGGGATAAAACAAGGGAGGAGATTGTTTTTACAACTCATACTCCTATCATACAGGGGAATGAAGAACATCCACATAGGCTATTGCAATACATGGGGGCCTATCAGAATCTTACACTGGAACAGATGGCAGCAATAGGAGGAGTACCATTTAATATGACTGTTGCTGGATTGAGATTGTCATATATCAGTAATGGGGTCAGTCAGCTGCATAGCGAAATAGCAAATCAAATGTGGGAGGATGTTGATAATCGCTCTGAAATTATTGATATAACAAATGGTGTTCATAGAGGCACATGGGTTTCATCAGAAATTGATGAGGTTTATCAGGATAAGGAAAAGCTCTGGGAAACTCATCTTGATCATAAAAGGGAATTAATTGAATTTGTCAAGAACAGAACAGCTAAGGAATTAAGTGAGGATTCTCTATTGATAGGTTTTGCCAGGAGAGCTGCACCATACAAGCGGGGAAACTTTATATTTTCTGATCTGGATAAAATTGAACCATTGTTGGAGGAAAACAAAATACAGATCATCATATCGGGGAAAGCTCATCCCCTTGATGATACGGGCAAAGACATTGTTGCTGATCAGGTAGCTATGGCCAGAAAATACTCCGGGGTAGTATTCCTGGAAGATTATGATATGGATATTGGGCACCATCTTACAAGGGGTTGTGACCTATGGTTGAATAATCCACGTCGTCCAAAAGAGGCATGTGGGACCTCAGGTGTAAAAGCAGCCATGAATGGGGTTTTGAATTTCAGTACACTTGATGGCTGGTGGCCTGAGGCATACCAGGAGGGTGAAAACGGCTGGCAGTTGGGTGATGGAAAAGAGGAGAATGATTTCACTGGAGATGCGGAAGAAAGAGTAGAAAAGCAGGACAAAAACGACCTTGAATCTCTCTATAAGACATTGACAGCTGAAATTATCCCGACATATTATGATGATAAAGAGAAGTGGAAAGCAATGATGCAGAAGAGTATTGAGTCTACTAAAGAACAGTTTTCTGCAAAAAGAATGCTTGATGATTATTATAGTAAAATGTACAATCTTGATGAATATAATATTTATGAAAGTGATTAAAAGCTGCAAAAATATTCATAGTTTTTAAATTAATGAAGGAGGATTTTAAAGGTTTATAAAGAAGTATAAAAATAAAAGAGTAAAGGGAGTGAAGAGGGCCGATGGAACAGAAATATGATGTTAGATGGGAACAATTATTAAATGATTTAAGTGATATGAGTGAGATTGCTGAGGAAATGCTGCAGAGTTCAATTAAAGCACTTAATAATCAGGATGTAGCTATGGCAAAAGAAGTTATCAACAGGGATGATGTTCTCGATAATTACTTAATAACTATTGAAGAAGAATCAGTTCGCTTATTGTCTATGAATAAGCCACTAAAAAGTGATGTCTGGAATAATATTGCGGCAGTCAAAATCGCAGAAGATCTGGAACGAGTAGGAGACCTGGCCTACAACATCGCTGAGACTGTACTGGACCTAAAAAATGATGAATATTTAGAACCTCTGGTAATGATTCCCGAATTAGCAGACCTTGTATCTGAAATGCTTGATACTGTACTGGAAGCTTTTGTGACAAGGAATATCGACCTGGCAGAAGCTGTCTGTCGTAAAGATGAAGAGGCAGATAATATCTTTGAACAGATCTATCAAAGTAGTATAAAGTTAATAAATAAAAGCGAAGACACAACGGCAAATATCAAGCAGGTAATAAGCTTTCTGAATGTTGCCAAGGCCCTGGAGCGAATTGGCGATCATGCAACAAATATAGGTGAAGAAACAATATATATTGTTACAGGAAAACATGTTAAATATTAAACACGACTAAGTTCAGGTTTTAAATTGATAATATTAAGAGGCCATCTGCCAGACAGATGGTTTCTTTTTTTCAATAAGTTACCTCCATATCAGAGAATAATAATGCTGAATAATAATGTTGAAGATGTTAAATCCCTAAAAATTAAAGTTTGAAATGATTTTTAAATCAAATTGTGTTATAGTAAAATAGTAGAAATACCTTTATAAGAAAATAATAATAAAAAGAAAGGTAGATGATTTAATGAAACTTGAAGCAGATTTACACATGCATACCATAGCCAGTGGGCATGCCTATAGTACAATAACAGAAATGGCGCTTGCTGCAGCAGGAAAAGGTTTAAAGATTATTGCAATGACTGACCACGGACCTTTATTACCAGGAGGGCCACATGAGTACCATTTTGGCAATATAAAAGTTCTCCCTGAATATATACATGGAGTCAGGGTTTTAAAGGGAGTAGAGTCTAATATCATCAATGATGGCAGTCTTGATCTTGATGAAGAAAGATTGGACATGCTGGATTTTGTTGCTGCCGGGATCCACTATGATGCAGGTTATAATAACAGGACAATGGAGGAACATACAACAGCTACAATAACAGCCATTAAAAATCCGAGGGTCAGAATGATAACACATCCAGCTAATCTTTATTACCCTGTTGATTTACAAGCAGTTGTTAAGGCTGCTGCAGAGAATAACGTGATTCTGGAAGTAAATGCAAGTTCATTTGACACTCATCGCTATGGGAAGCGGGGTAGTCTGGAAAAAACAGTAGAGATGTGCAAACTGGCCAGGGAATATAAGGTGCCTTTAAGTCTGAATAGTGATGCACATTATTATGTAGATGTGGGGAATATCGAACCGTTGACTCAGGTAATAAAGGAAGCAGACCTTAAGGAAAAAGATGTCATTAATTGTTCGGCTGAAGCTGTTGAAGAATTTCTTTTTCAGCTTAATCTGGCATGAAGGAAAATAGACGGCTAGAAACCGTCTATAAAAATATATCTCAGTTTTTAATCTTTCAGGAAATTATGATCTTTCATAGATAGCTAAGCTAATCTGTTCTTATATAAAAATTAATGCCTTGGACTTTTTGATACAGTTTCGATTGCTTTGGTGACAATGGTGATGGCATCGACCTGTAACTGACCCTCGAAATCCTGTATCTTTGTCCTGACTTCTCCTTCATGGCTGGAAATATATTTCGCTGGTAATCTGTTGAGAGAATATGTAGCTATATCAAGAAGACAGCGTTTGCAGGTACAGGTATTACTAAACTTATCTTCTCCGAGGACTTCTTCCATAGTTTCAATAACAATACGTTCAGTATAATTAGTCAGTTCTTTTCCAATTTCCTTTAGGTTTATTTTAATCTCCTCCTTTGATATAGTTAAATTTAGAAAAAAATTATTAGATTTCCTGGTATTAATATTAAATGCTGGTCTGCCAGCTTTTAGATGATTATCTTCCAATATACACTATTATCCTTATACTAATATATATATTCGTCATAATATTGGAAAAACCTTTTTTGAAAGCAGCAATATTTTGTGATAGAATGGGGTTTAGATAGGGGGCAAAAGTAATATGTCTCAAATAGAGAATGAATTAAAACTTATAAATAAACAACTGGAGGCCTTACTGGGAAATGAAAGAAATATGATTGCTAATTTATCCAATGCCTCAGCTCTTTTGTTTAATAATATGAGAGATCTTAACTGGGCCGGTTTCTATTTGCTTGAAGGTCAGGAATTAATACTCGGGCCTTTTCAGGGATTGCCTGCCTGTGTCAGAATAAAAACTGGTAAAGGTGTCTGTGGAAGCGCAGTCAGAGATAAAAAAACGTATTTAGTATCAGATGTACACAAATTCCCCGGGCATATTGCCTGTGACCAGGCATCACAATCAGAGATAGTAGTGCCAATTATAATTAATGGAGAGATAATAGGTGTTCTTGATGTTGATAGCCCCATTAAAAATCGTTTTACAGAAAATGATCAGCAGTATCTGGAAGATTTCGTTGAAATATTAATCACACATACTGATTTCGTTTAATATGCGAGGAGACTTTAATTAAGTTTAATTCTAAATTATAATTTTGCGCCAATTTGTTCTTTTTATCACAAGAGCTTTTTAAACTGGAGATTTTATTATTATAGGGGGAGGAATAGAAATGGTGGATGATTTAGATATGAAGTTACTGGAGGAGCTGTCCAGAGATAGTCGTATATCATACGCTGAATTAGGGCGAAAATATAATCTCAGTAGAGTCTGTATCAGAGAGAGAATTAACAATTTATATGAGAAAGGAATTATTGAAAGATTTACTATTGTAATTAATCCAGAAAAAATGGGAAAAAAATTGTCTGTGTTTTTTGATATAGAGGTTAGACCCGATTCATTATATCAAGTAGCTGAGAAATTAGCTGAAGAAGACCCTGTTATTAATATACACATGATGACCGGGTCGCCAACACTTTTTGTTAATGCGTTGTTAGAAGATCATCAGCAATTGGAAACATTTTTAAAAGAAAAATTATATCCTATAGAGGATATATTGAGGGTTCATACAAATATAATGTTAAAAAAGTTTAAAAGTCAGAAAATGGGTTTCTGCCCTTAATCTTAGTAAAAGTAGACACGATAAACAAAAACGATAAATACTAACTATAAATACTAA
>JBKGXW010000108.1:0-7004 GCA_046546395.1 Halanaerobiales bacterium | reverse complement strand
TTGCATTAGTTATATTAAGCATTTCTGTTATTGATTCCTGGCTTATATTCTTTTTTTTCCTTAAATCTCTTAATCTTTTTCCAAATGTAGCTGACATAGAAAAAAGGTGGATATAATGAAAAGAACATATATTGTAACAGAAAATATGAAGCACTTTGACTTAATTAAGATGGTATATGATAAAGAGAGTCATGGAGAAAATAATAATAGCGAGTATATGAGTAACAGATAATACCGAAGAAAAGGGTGATTCAGATGTACGCGTATTTATTTTGGAGGGTGGTAAGATGGAAGTTCTTGATGATCTAAGGGAGTGTGTTGAGGCTCTTGATACATTGAAGAAGAGTTGTATTGAGAATATTGAAAAGGATTATTATCAAAAGAATGTTTTGATTACCCTTAATTCAGGTAAGTACATAGCATACTCAACCTGTCATAGTATGTTGGTGGGTTTCTATCTAAACATGAAAAGAGAGAGGATGTCAATACGGAATAATCTGATGTTTCAGTCATATTTGTCATAAATATTTTTACTCATTCTTTTTATAATATCTCTTATGTGTGGTGGGCTTAACACTTCAACACTGTCAGCAAAACTCAGTATAAAACTATAAACCCACTGGTCCTCAGGAAAAGTGACACGGACGACGAATGAACCATCTTCTTTTTCTTCGATGTCTTTTTCTGAAAAATAGTCCTGGATTTGCAAATATGCCTCAGCCTTAAATTTCATTACCAGGTCAACTTCTTTGCCTTTTTGTTCCCATTGGTTTTCTTCCTCGAATTCATTAAAACTCTTATGCACTTTTTGATATACTTGACCTGTAGTGGTGATATCTGTCATTCTTGAAAGCCTGAATATCCTGTAATCCTCCCTTAACCTGCAGTAGGCATAGAGATACCAGGTAGTAGCCTTAAGAGCCAGGGTAACTGGTTCTATTTTTCTGCGGCTGAGTTCTCTTTTGGAATTTACATAATTCATTTCTATGACTTTTGATTCTTTAATAGCCTGTTTCAATATATCGAGTTTTACTTTAATTTCTTTGTTATCACCCCAGGGAGTAAGATCCATAATTATCTGATTTTGTTCCTGTAGATGACTGTCTTTTTCCGGGAATAGAGCCTTAATCTTTTCTGTAATATTCTTAATATCTCTGTCCTTAAGGCTTGTGTTGAGGCCTTCCAGTGCAGCTAGAATAGATAGGAATTCATCAGGTGTAAAAAGATTTTTATCTATTTTATAGTTATCCATGATGGAGAAACCGCCGTCAGTGCCCTGAAAAGAAACAATGGGGATTCCCGCCTGACAGATTGCCTCAATATCCCTGTATATAGTTCGGGGAGAGACCTCGAACTGCTCAGCAAATTCTGCTGCACTTACCTTTTCCTTATTTAGTAATAGCATAACGATTGCCAGTAATCTATAGACACGCATATAACCAACTCCAGACTATTGAGTAAATTACTTTTTCAATAATTAACTATCATCAAGTAGTTTCTTCCTTATTTGAATTTCTCCTTTATTTTACGCGATGATGTAGATGAGAAAAAATTGAAAGAAATAGTATTTCTATTGAAAAAGGAAATGAAGCATAAATTTTTTTAATAGAGCATTAAGATATAGATTAACGAAAAAAAGACCCTTATTATAGAGACATTGCTACGTAATAAGGGTTATGTTTTAAATCAGGATTTGACTGGCTGGCTGTCATCTTTGTTTAACTTATAGAAATAGATTAGGCCTGCCAGTAAAGCAATTATGCTACCCAGCATATAAAGAGTACTGCTGCCAAAGTTATCATATATCATTCCCCCAAGAAAGGTACTGAATACAGTACTGATACTTATGGTGGAAGCATAAAGGTTCTGGCCAGTAGCTCTGAATTCCTCTCCAACTATCCTGGAGATATAGTTTACTGCAGTTACATGGAATAGAGCGAAAGTCAGACTGTGTAATAACTGTGTTGATAGTAAAACTACTGGTATCGGAAAAGCTGCTATGAGAAACCAGCGTATAGCAAAAGCTATTGAAGAGATGAGGAATATCTTCTTCAGTTTAAAACGTTCAAAAAAGACATCTGATTTATGAAAAATTATAAGTTCGCTACCTGCAGCAAGCAGCATCGCAACACCAAATAGTGTCTCACCACCACCCTGGTTTTTAAATAATATCGGGAAAAAAGCAAAATTAGCCATTAGCGGTGCTTCAATAAAAAAGGTGAAGAGCAGGAAGTAAAAGAGTTCTTTGTTTTTTAGTAAGAGTTTAAAATCACTCAGGGTCGTTACCTTGATGCTTCTCTCTGCCTCAGGCAATTTAAAAACATTCAGGAAAGCCAGCAAAAGAACAGTGGTAGCTATTATAAACATGTAGCGTGCCTGTGTGTTTTCAATTATATACCCAAAAGGTGTAACAGCTAACATATAACCTATTGAACCCCAGACTCTGTATTTTCCATAGATATTGGCCTTTTCCTTCAGATGATTTAACAATAATGCATCAGTCAGTGATACTATAGGTCCCTGGAATACCATATAGAATAGATATAGTATAAAAACAATCAGAAAAACCTCGGTCGAAAGGAAAGACAAAAGAAAGACTATTGTTCCAAAGAGTGCAATATGTAATACTTTCTTGTTGGCTCCGAAGTAATCAGCCAGAACTCCCCATACTGGTAATATAAATATAATAATTGCACGGGAAACTGAAGTCATCAGTCCTATCTGTGTAGCTGAAAAACCTATCCCATTAAGATAGATATTAAAATATGAAATTGCTGCAACATAAATATAATAGATGGCATAAAAAGCTTTGAAATAAATAATGATTACCTCATTTCTTATAATATTAGTATTCCTTATGAAAGAGTGTTTGCTTATAACATTAAATCATTATATATTAATGACTCCTTATTATCAAGGTTATAGATTACATTATCTTATTAATATAACTTGAATTACATAATGAATAGTGAAATTTTTTGGAGAAAAGAGGACAAATCTGATAAAGGACGAAATATAAAAATAAAATCTATAGGGGGAAAATAATGAGAGAACCAGTTCCTTTATACTGTTTTTTATCATTGCCCCTGGCACTCTGTATTTAATAAAAGGAGATATTTATGTGTCTATGCATAAAGAGGATGAAGCTATTGAGTGCTACAAAAATGTTCTGGAGATATATCCAGAAGATATTGAAATTTTATATACCAGTGCAAAGACCTTTTTTAAAATAGGAGAATATGAAATGAGTTATCAATTAATGGTTAAGGCATACGAAATATTCGATGGTGAGTGGAATCCAGAGGCGTTGCAACTATTGCCTGAATCTCTGCTTAAGTTAGGGAGATACCAGGAAGCGGTAGAATGGTGTGATAGGATTATTGAGGAAAACAAAGACCATGATGATATTGTTAAGATTATCAATGATTACAGAGAAGAAATTGAGGAATTTATTTAGGCTGAAAAAATCGTGTTCCTGCCTTTCCTTCATATTAGGAAAGAAAAGGACCAGGGAAGTATAATACAATCTACATATTTATTATGGATAAATTTTTTCAAAAAATCTCTTGACATAGTCAAAGATATCTGCTAATATATAGCATAACAATATAGAAAAGGCAATGAATGGGAATATTAGAGGGATAAGATAATATATAGAGAGCCGGTGGCTGCTGGAAACCGGATATTATCATTCCTTGAACTCACCCGGGAGCTGCTGCCTGAACATTTAGGGTTAGACGTGTCCTCACGTTATAGAGGTAGATGGTTATAAAGCCATTGAATTAAGTGGTCTTTATATCTTTATATATGATGGAATACTTGATGTATATTACATGCTATATAAAGATAATAGACAATTAGAGTGGTACCACGGGAATAGTATATCCTCGTCTCTTCTGGAGATGGGGATTTTTTGCATTTATGGGGAAAATAGCCGGTTATTATTTTTATCGCAAAGGGTATTTCTGTGATAATAATAATTTTACAGATACTTAGTTAGCATTATATAAAATTTCATATCTACACAAAGCGTTGAACGGGAGTAGTAGAATAGATTTATGGATTTTCAGAGAGTCGTTGGCCGCTGAGAAACGATAATTCATTTTTATTTGAACTCGCCCGGAAGCAGCTTCCTGAAGACATGAGTCTTAATATTGTTTATAGTATCATGGGAAAAGACTTATAACTTAGGGCAAGACGGCCCCCACCGTTATAAAGGGTAGATGATTATCTGTCATCGAATGAGTGAGTCCATTGTAGGACTAATAAGAGTGGTACCGCGGATAACCCCGTCTCTATCTAGATAGAGACGGGGTTTTAATTGTTAAGTTAATTAGTTAAATAATACAAAAATGAGGAGTGAGAATTATGAGAAGAATTGTTGTGTTGGATACTACTTTGAGGGATGGGGAACAGGTACCGGGGGCAAAGCTGAATCTGGAGGAAAAGCTGGAAATGGCCCGTCAATTGAGTAAATTGAAAGTTGATGTTATTGAAGCTGGTTTTCCTGCTTCATCACCTGGTGATTTCGAAGCTGTCAAGGAGATAGCCCGCAAAGTGGGTAAAAATGGAGGTCCCAGGATAACTGCACTTGGCCGGGCAGTAAAGAGTGATATTGATGCTGTCTATCAGAGTGTCAAGTATGCTGAAAGGCCATTGATACACATTGTACTGGGGACTTCAAATGTCCACCTGGATAAGAAGTTCCGTAAGTCCCGTGAAGAGGTACTGAATATTGGTGTAGAGGCAGTAAAATACGCAAAAAGTCTCTGTCCTGATGTACAGTATAGTACCGAGGATGCTTCGAGGTCAGATTTTGAGTACCTCTGGCAGACCATTGAAGCTGTGGTAAAAGCCGGTGCTACAGTTATCAATATTCCAGATACAGTGGGCTATGCAGTACCAGAGGAATTCGGTGCGCTTATCAGAAGAGTAAATGAAAGACTTAAGAATTTAAATGATAAGGTTTTGCTCAGTGTTCACTGTCATAATGACCTGGGAATGGCTACAGCCAATACTCTGGCAGCAGTTCGCAATGGTGCTGATCGTGTTGAATGTACCATTAATGGAATAGGTGAGAGGGCAGGTAATGCTGCACTGGAAGAGGTAGTTATGGGGATAAGGGTAAGACCTGAGTATTATGGTGCCTATACTGATATAGTCTCCAGTGAGATTCGGAAAACATCAAAACTGGCTTCCAATCTGATGGGCCTTGATGTACAGGTCAATAAGGCTATCACAGGTGAAAATGCCTTTGCTCACTCTTCTGGAATTCATCAGGATGGATTGCTGAAGTCAAAAGATGTCTATGAGATTATCAATCCTGAAGATGTTGGGTATCAGGAGATGGAGCTGGTCTTGACTGCGCGTTCTGGAAAACATGCCTTCAGAAATGCCCTGGAGAAGATTGGTTTTGAAGTTGATAACCAGGAAGATTTCACTGGACTTTTCCAGAGGTATCTTGAACTGGCTGATAAAAAGAAAGAAGTTTATTATCATGATCTCTTTTATATGGTAGAAAACTTTATGATTGAAAAAGAGGGAGAAAATTACCATAAGAAAGACCGTATTAGATTGTTTGAGCTGGTAGATCTGCAGATGGTTATCAATGAATCACTTCCTACTGCAACTGTATGTATAAAATGCGGAAAGGAAGTGTTCAAAGATAGCGCTACAGGTGACGGACCTGTTGATGCCCTTTATACGGTAATGCGGAAGATTTCCGGGATGGATATTGAACTGCTGGAATATAAAATAAACAGTAATTCCCGCGGCAAAGAAGCCCTGGGACGCGTGAGCTTACAGATTGAATATAAAGGGAACATTTATTCTTCAAGGGCAATAGATACAGATATCATCAAGGCCAGTGCAATGGCATATCTGAATGGTATCAATAGAATTGTTATGGAGATGGGAAAGGATGATGGCAGTGAAGAAATTGCATAGTGATGTTGATTTTGATGGTAAGAAATATAGAGAAGGGGCTGAATTGCAGAGAAGGGTAGGGAATGGTATATTGGAATTCGACAATGAATTTGATATAATATTTTCAAATGCAGCATTACACTGGGTCCATGATCACGAAAAGGTTTTAAAGAATTGTTATAATGCTTTAAAGCCAGGTGGTTTTCTCTAGCGTTGAAGTGAACCTCGCTACCCAGATTAAAGATTGGATGGAGTTTCCTTGAGATTTATTTAAGCAAAACATAAGTACGATAATACAGAATGGAGGTCCTGATATGGATAGAAGAGACTTAGCATATATATGCAATAATCTCCCGGTAAAACCCGGAATCTTAGGAAAAGAAGAAAATTTCTTCAACTCAGCAGTATTAATCACCTTAGTAGAAGTGAATGGAGAATATCACTTTCTTTTTGAGTTAAGGGCGAAGAAGATAAAACAGGCCGATGAAGTATGTTTTCCTGGCGGTAAATTTGAGCCGAAGGTGGATAACAGTTATCAGGACACAGCCATTAGAGAAACAATGGAAGAACTGGGCATTTTGCGAAAACAGATAGAAATCAAGGGAGAATTGGGCACAATAGTTGCACCCATGGGAGCAACTATTGATGCTTTTGTTGCAGTGCTGGATATCTCAGATCTAGACGAAATAATTATCGAGAGAGAGGAGGTAGCTGAGGTCTTTACTGTACCTGTTTCATATTTTCGAGATAATTCACCTGAAAAATATCATGCCCGATTGGAAATACAGCCTTCCTATAAGGATGTAGATGGTAATGAGCAGATCTATTTACCATCAAGAGAACTTGGTTTACCGGAGCGGTATCATACACCCTGGGGTGGAAAGAAGTACAATATCTATGTATATAGGTATAATGATAAGATTATATGGGGTATCACTGCACATCTGGTAAGGGAGTTTGTAAGATTAAGTTGTTAATAGTGTTTTTCCTCGGGAATTGACCTGTCAGTCTCTGGATACTGGATAGTCTATAAATCCTCTTCGATCATTTCATTTGATTTTTTGTAAGATTTGTTTATA
>JBKGXW010000107.1:0-7011 GCA_046546395.1 Halanaerobiales bacterium | reverse complement strand
TATTTTCATCTATCTGTGAAAAAAGATTCTGGCAGATATCATTAAGCTTGACATCATTTGTATCAAGTTTTACTGTAAGTAGGTATTTCCCCCTGATCTTGCCTTTCAGGAAAAAGGCTGTTCTGCCAGTAAATTTGATTTTATCCTCAAATTGATCTCCCATATTTATATCTTCTATATTTTTTTCGAGATCATTAAACAAAAGTGTTAAATCCATCATTCCGACCATAAATATTTCTTCATACTTAGATGTATTATCTACTTCCTCAATCTGACCTGCTTCTATCTCTAATGCACCCGTAAACATATATGATATTATAAAGATAAGAACACAAGAAGCTAATAATAGGGACTTACTCCCTTTGGAATTACTTGCTTTGACATTACGATCTTTGGTGTTATTTTCACTGTTGTTACTTTTTCTAGCAATTTCTTTTTTCACTGCTTCCATCTCCTCATAATCAAAGTAGCTTTTCACTATATTTTAATGCCGTGCTGTATTTTAATGCCTCCTAAATATTTTATAGGACCAAAGTACTATTTATATTTTATACTTCGACATTTACCTTCAGAATCCTGCAAGATATGTTATTTTTTTTACTGCCAACAGATATTTGATTAGAAATGTTACATTAGCTATAGGCTTTTCCCATATCGGCAACACAAAAATACCCGGAAAACATTTCTGCTTCCCGGGCATTTCCCTCTATATCATCAACAAATATTACTATATTGCGAAACTTGTTATTTTAATATAGATCTATCAGTTATCAAACCTAACTTCAAATTCCTTTAGACCTTATTTATTTCTCTATCAGACTCTACCAGTCTCGTGATCTTAACCATAATCTTATATCCAATAGTATCTCTCTAAGATTTTCGTCAATGTCATTATCCTCAGCTGGATTAATACCAACCTCATCCTCTACCGATTCCTTTTTGTCAATATCAAGAAGTTTAGTATCAATACATTCAAGTATCTTTTCTAGCTGAAAAGGTAATCCTGTAAACTCTCTAGAGAGTTGTCCAAAGATTTCAGATTCCATGGCATCAGAATAGAATACAGCCTGTTCAATAACTCCATTTTTGAGGACAAGACCCAATTCCAGGCCACCCCAGTCAAACCGTTCCTTATATCTTATGTCAAATTCCGGACTATTTCCATATCGCCATTCCCAGGAGGAATATTTTTCATAAAGTTCGCTAAGCTCATTCATCTGAGAAGTGTCAACAACTTTAGTACCCAGATCACTCATCTCTTCACTATGAATACTGTGATATTTATCCACAAAAGACTCCTTAAGTGCTTTTTTCATCCCAGCTATACTTAGTTCAGGGTTTAGTTCCTTCAAGTTTATTACCCTCGATCTGACAGACTCTATACCCTTTGATTGTATCTTTTCTCTGGAGACCTGTAAATACTTAACAAGTTTGCTGAAATCAGAATTGACCAGAATTGTACCATGGTGATATGCTGCCTTATCGGTAAAATAAAAAGCATTCCCGGAAAACTTTTTCCCAGCTACAACCAGATCATTTCTCCCGGAAAACCTGGCCTCTATTCCAAGATCATTGACAGCATCAAGGATTACCTCCAGCTGTCTTTCCAGATCATATAGTTTTCTATCCATGACAAAGGTAAAATTGAGATTCCCCAGATCATGGAAAACAGCACCTCCACCAGATAAACGACGGGCAAGCTTACCTCCTTCATCCTCCAGCAGCTGACAGCGGCATTCCCGCCAGGCATTCTGATTTCTACCTATCACTACTGTATTCTGATTCTGCCAGAGATATAGCATTACCTCTTCGGGTTGAACCTGTCCAAGTAAGTATTCTTCAAAAGCAAGATTATACCAGGGATTATTTGAAACTGAGTCCAGTATCCGTATTACACTTATCTCTTTCATGTTTTTATCCATAACCAAATTACCACCTTCTACTCTCTTTTTTGATAATTATTACCTGTACAAAATATTGTATGTATATCAAACTACTTAAAACCAATATGTTAACATATCTCAACATAATTCCAAAATAGTAATATCTTTTACTTAATTCTAAATTAATACCTTACTTAATTCTAGAATAATATTCTTATTCATATTCTTAATTATATCACTAAAATATCCCAGGTTAAAATTAAACCTGTAACATCTTCCTGGTATCCTCCTCACCTCTCCGCATTATATCGCCAATAGCCTTTTTCTGCGCAAACCCTCTTATTCCTGGAGGTCTTAATGCTTTTACAGGGGCAATCTCTGTCACATTTATTATTTTCTTACCCCCTTTATGCTTAAGGTCAAATAACTGCTTTATCTCTTTAATAAAACCAGCAGGAAGGTTATGGTGATACTTATTGATTAGATCTATAAGCTGTTTAGTTTTTTCTGCATATTTCAGATCACCATACATAAGGCGTTTTGCAGCCATATCCAGGAACTCGTCTATTACTTCCATGGCTGAAATATTTTTCTTTCTTGACTTTGATGTAAAATAATTTGTTCTCCTATTTTTCTGTAGAATAATATCCTTTTGATCATCTTTTGCTGGATTATTTCGATTCCGTATATTAATTCTCATATCATCAATGATTATTTCATCTACAACTAACCCCTTTATTACACTTAAAGGCCGCAAAAAAACAAGATATATTTCACTGGCTCCCCACTGGATTGCTTCTTTTAGAGGAGCATTAGACAATGCTCCACCATCTATAATTATCTCTCCCTCTATGTTTACTGCTGGAAAGGCAACAGGGTAAGCCATGGAAGCCAATACTGCCTCTACAACCGGAGTAGCTGAGTTGAAATCAAAGATCTGTAGTTTTTTTCTACTCAAATTTGTCCCGGTAACACTCAATTGACACCTGGTATAATCCGAAAATTTGCGCTCTGCCGGTATATATTGGCATAGGGCTTTTTTAATATATTTATTTGTATAAATAGAGACAATATTTGATAATGTGAAAATATTTTTAAAAAAACCAGACCAGTTCAGGGTCATGAACCTGTGGAAAGTTGACCAGGCTTTTTCCAGTTGTATAGCAATTTCTTGAGGGGGTAATCCTTTTAAAGTAAACTCAGACAGCAGGACTCCATTAAGTGCACCAATAGAAGACCCAACTACCATATCAAATTTACCTCCCATTTTAAGTAGTTGTCTTATTACACCTACCTGATAAGCACCCCTGGCCCCTCCACCAGATAGTACTAATACTGTGTTTATATCTGCCGGTCTTATACTTGCCTTCCGGTACTTCATCTCTACACAACCCCCTGAAAAATAGATTATTCTGCCTGCTATAATATAGTCTATTATTAGTGTTGTTATTACTATGACTGTTATTCTTTTTATTACTATTGTTATTACTGCTATACCTTATAATCCTGGATAGTTTATCCACCTCTATTCGGTAAATTCTCTACTTAGCAAAGATACACCTCGTAAAATAAAATAAGCCCCTTATTATCACAATCCTCACTACTAATATATTTTCAATCAGTATGGAAAATGACAAAAGGAACTAACAGACTGTGGATGTATTTAATTTTAGTTAAATACTATCAGGGACCTAACCGCCACTAAAACACGCACTTCTTTAAGTGGATCCCTGCGAACCCTATATCCTGAACACAATGTTGATCCCAGTACTAATACATCGAGTTAAGTCGAAGGAGCACAGTTCTGATATAACTGAACATTAACCCGTCATATCATTTTTTTTATCCTTCTCCAATATATTTAAAGTATATTTAAGGGCCTTATTAAAACATTCAAAATGCAGATCACTAACTTTATCAATATCCACAAATTTGGCATCAACTGCATCATCACTGGCCTTCATTTCACCCTTTAGATTGTCTACCAGATACATGATCACCATGACAGGTCCATATATCCGGGCATCTTCTGTGTACACACCCAACAGTTGAACTATATCCCCGCTCAAGCCAGTTTCTTCTTTTAATTCTCTGAGGCAGGCCTCTTCAGCTGTCTCTCCAGTTTCAACAAAACCTGAGGGTAAAGACCAATTTCCTTTTCCGGGATCAACACCACGCTTAATCAAAACGATTTTTCTATCCTTCAATGCAATTATCCCGACAGAAGGTTTAGGGTTTATATAATGTACAAAATCACAGTGTTTACAATGTTTCCTCACATGACCATCTATTTTATCCTGATCAAGTTTATCTCCACAGACAGGACAATAATTATAACTATACATACTAATTCTCCTCTCCTGCTATGGTTAAATATCTTAAAGTTATGATCTGATATTCAAACCATCTTGATACTTAATGTAAATAATTAACTATAATCACTTAATTATAACTAATTTATCCTATTATATATAAAATACTACATCAGACACGTCAATTCCTGCAAAATCCCACTTACTAAAAGGTCTATATATTATTTCAACCTCTGGAGCTATCTTTTTTAATTGTTTTATTCTTTCTTTTGATATTCAAATTTGTATCCCACACCTTTAATAGTCTTAATAAATTTAGGGTTTTTCGGGTCAGACTCTATTTTTTTACGAATTTTACTGATATGGACCATCACAGTTCTATAATCACCAAAACTCTCTGCATCCCAGAGATCATTATATAGTTTTTCATTGCTGAAGACTATATCGGGGTTCTGTGCTAATACTGTTAATAATTGGAATTCTTTTGGTGTTAAAATAACTTCCTGTCCATTTGCCTCTACTGAGTATCCGTCTATATCAATAATCAACCCGGGATAATAAATCTTCTTATCCATAACACTTATGCCGGGACTATTTTTTTCCAATATACGATTTCTACGTATATGGGCTTTTACCCGTGCAATTAATTCCTCTGTATCAAATGGCTTACTCATATAATCATCACCACCGGCTATTAAACCTTTAGATTTGTCTCCAGGTGTTGATTTGCAACTAAGAAAAATAATGGGAGTAGGTAGTTCTTTTCGTAATTCCTGACATAATTCGATTCCATCCAGACCAGGTAGCATCATATCCAGGATTATCAAATCTGGACTAACAGATAAAGCATACTTTAGGCCCTGTTTACCATCTGCAGCTAAAACTACATCATATCCTTCATTTTCAAGATACATTGCTATAATTTCTCTAATATCCTCATCATCATCAACCACCAATATAGTTTCTCCTGCCACTATCTAAACCTCCTCGGATCTACTATCAATAAATACTTAATTTCAAAATGCTTTCTGCCTAAAATATTAATTTTAGTTTAGAAAATTTTAAGGTTAATTTAAGTATGAGAGTATGCAAAAATAGACAACTTCCTGCAGAATCAGTCCATTAGTACTATTATATATCGATTCACTAATTAAATCAATTATACAGGAACAGACAATAAAACAAGTAAATATGATTTTTTTACTTAATAAGATTTAAGGTTTTCTTAAAGTTCTATTAAGCCATTAATCAATTAGATTATGATAAAATTTATACAAAGACAAATATCGACATTATGTCTGCTTATCCAATTGCTTTTTAATTTGATATAAAATAGGACATTAGCAATATTGAATATGGAGGTGGTACTTTAGCATTAAAACAATTTATCAATTACTTTCATTGAACTTACTTTCTGTTGAATTGGGCTATTCTGTAAACATCTCGAATAAAGTAACCTAAACCAAGTAATGTACTTTCAAGGAGGAAACTATGAAACCAAACATATTTAAGAAGAAATTACTTATAATAGCATTAGCTTTCATATTAATTTTTGCCCTGGCCGCCTGTAGTAGTAATAATGATAATGATAAACTAGTAATTAGTTCTATTGAAGATGTTGCAAATATAGAAGTAGCTTACGGGACTTCAAGCGATGAAGCAATTAGTAATTTAGATCCCACTGTAACAATAGAATTAAGTAATGGAGATAAAGAAACTCCAGATATAAGCTGGAGTGCTCCTGAGGATTATCAGGCAACAACACCAGGAACATATATGTTTTCCGGTGTTTTTACTACTGTTGATGAACTTAATGGTACAGTTGAGGCCGAAGTTACTGTGCTCACAGACAAAACAGGAATAACGATTCAGGAGGTTGAAAATGCAATTGCAGCCCTTCCAGCTGATATAACTCTTGAGGATGAAGCAGATGTAATATCAGCAAGAGATGCTTATAATTCCCTGAGCCCAGAGCAGCAAGCTATGGTGGAAAATGCAGCTATACTGGAATCTGCTGTAACTAAAATAACTGAATTAAATATAGAGCTAAGTGAAATTGCAATTACAGAACTTGGTAACCCAGCTGATATAACCCTGGAAGATGAAGCAGATGTGATAGCTGCCAGAGATCTTGTTGAAAAAACATTTGACCTTGGTGCAGCTGAAGCTGACATTACCAACCTGGAACAGTTAATAGCGGCAGAAAAGAAAATAACTGAGCTTAGGGATGGACTTGGTGAATTAGAAACTGCAGTTCAGGATGCTGAAACAGCTATACGGGCCCTTCCCCTGGCCGAAAACATAACTCTTGCAGACAGGGAAGAAGTTGCTTCAGCAAGAATTCTTGTTCAAACAGCTTATGACTCTGGTGCAGTCGAAACAGATATAAGTAACCTCTGGAAATTAGAAGATGCAGAGCTTAAAATAGAAGAAATAGAAAATCAAACTGCAGCTGCTGAGATTGATAATAAGATAACTCTACTTCCAACACCTGCAGAACTTACAATGAGTGATAAAGTTGATATAGAAACAATCAGAAATAGCTATGAGTCCCTTACAGATACTCAGAAAGGACTTGTAACGAACCTCTCAGTTCTTGAGTCTGCAGAGGCTGTATATGCAGTAGCTTCTACTGCTGCAGAGGTAGAAACTAATGCCGACAAGGCTGATGTCCGATTTATAACCATAAGCACTACTATTACCCAGGATGTAAACATATCAACTAATAAGGATGGGGATCTTACACTCAACGGTGACTATCTGATAGATGCTAACTTAGTAGTTGATGCAGCCAACCTGACTTTTACAAACAAACT
>JBKGXW010000106.1:0-7135 GCA_046546395.1 Halanaerobiales bacterium | reverse complement strand
AATATAGCACTGAATTATTTTATAGCCCTGAATTAATATAACTAAATTAGGTAAAAAAAGAACCCATCTCAATGGGCTGCCTTTCTTTTTTAATTCTTTTTGAAAATCTTATTCCGCCATTCATCCTTAAATCCGTATATAATTCCTCTACTTACTATAAGATTAAAACCTCACACCCTGACCTTACGCCCTGTATATATATATGTGTGTTTATTAAAATCTATAAATCAATTAATCCCAGACTAATTTCTATTGCATCATTAACCCTGGAAATAATAGTATCATCCAGATGCGTAATATGCCTCTGCAATCTTTTTTTATCGATAGTTCTAATCTGTTCTAAGAGTATTACAGAATCTTTTTCCAGGTTGGAATTTTTTGCAGAAATTTCTATATGTGTGGGTAATTTAGCCTTTTCGATTTTTGAAGTAATTGCTGCTACAATCACTGTCGGGCTGTATTTGTTCCCTATATCATTCTGTATTATAAGAACAGGACGAACTCCACCCTGTTCTGAACCAACAACAGGATTTAAGTCTGCATAATAGACATCTCCTCTAGTTACATTCACATTATTCACACTCCGCCAATTTCTCTTCATAAAAACAGATGGTACTGCCATCACATCTGATACCTTCATCTGCTAACTGTAAGTTGATATCACTCATTTCCAGATATCCCAGTCTCATCTGTTCTCTTATTTCCTGTCTCTTCTTTTCCTGAAGATACAACTTCATTGCTTCTCTAATAAATTCACTCCGATTGCCACTGCCCTTCTGGACAAATCCATCTACTTCCTGAAGAAGGTTGTTAGGCAGGCTGATCATAACCCGCTTTAAATTACCCAAAAAGAACACCCCCAAAGTACTCTCTTGTATTTATTATATAGAACTATATAGATTAATGTCAATAATATCTTAATATTTTTCAGCAATATTTATGTCTGCTACTTAATATTTTCTATATATAGCACATTTATACATTAAAAAGGAAATAAAATGAATCCCCTCCTGAAAGAAAAACAAAAAGATGAGACATTTAAGCAGTCTCATCGTTGGACTTCATTCCTTCTTCCGCCAGTTCGAGATTTAGGTCGGCCATCTTTTTGTATCCCTCAATCATGTCCCTGGCTATTTTCTCTTTTTCTTCTTTGCTTATATTTCTTTTAAGGCGCCTCTTTTTGCTACTTGCCATATTTCTCACCTCTTAAATATGACTTATATAATAACTCTCTTTATCAGTATACAACATGTCCAATTTACTGTCAATAAGGTACTATTAATATTAAATAACAAGTTATTCCATTATCATTTTTTGTCTTTAACCATCTTTTTAATTTTGAATCTAGAGTACAAACTTATAAAAGTAGTATTAATCATTTTGAAAATCTTTATATAAAAGACTGGATTGGATACCCTGATTATTTTGATATTTTGAACTGGTATATTTGCTATACTCTCCTTCAATAGAATGGTAATATATCTGGCAGATTTCAACCTCCGGATAAATTCTGATAGGTTGTACACAGAATATTTCTAATGTCCAATAGCCATTAAATCCTACATCACCAAACCCTGCAGTCACATGAACAAAGAGTCCCAGACGTCCTATGGATGAACGCCCTTCCAGCATTGGGACATAATTCTCTGTCCTGGTATGTTCAATTGTTCTGCCAAGGTATAACTTCATGGGTTCAAGTATCAACCCCTCTTCAGGAATACTAACCTGCTTCACGCTGTTATTTTCCTTCATATCCAGAACAGAATCTTCATATACAAGTAATTCATTATGCAATCTCAGATTATAACTATTGGGATTCAATTGTTTTTCAGAGAAAGGATCAATGAATATGTCTTCCCCCAGCTTTTCCCTTATTGTATTGCCAGACAAAATCAATATTATCACTCCTTGCGACTATAATCATCACTTATTTCTACCAGGAATAAATGATTTTATTAATGCAGATAGTTCTATACATCAGATTCTCCAAACTTGTTCTTAACAATTTCTATCATCTTCTCCATTGCCTCTTCTTCATCTCTGCCGCTAATTCTCAGCAATACTCTGTCATCTTTACCTATTCCCAATGATAAAACCCCGATTATACTTTTTGCATTTACAGTTATACCATCAAAAATCATTTCTACCTCAGATTCAAAGCGGTCAGCTGTTTCTACAAAAATAGCAGCAGGCCGGGCATGCAAACCTGTCTTATTTTTGATTACTATCTCTTTTTCTATCATAATAACCTCCCACTACTTTATAAATTTTCTAGGAACCCTGTTTGAAATATTACATAAAACCTCATAATTAATAGTCCCAATCATTTCGGCCATTTCAGTTGCAGTAATTCCTTCATTACCCTGTTTTCCTATTAAAACAACCTCATCCCCTACAGTAACACCTGGAATATCCGTAACATCAACCATAAATGAATCCATACAGACCCTTCCTCTGATTGGTGCCCTATTTCCATTTATTATAACATAACCCTTATTGGATAAAAACCTTGAATAACCATCTGCATATCCAAGCGGGATTGTTGCTATCTTGCTCTTGCGTTCAGTTACATATGTTGCACCATAACTAATAGCAGTCCCTGCCGGCACTTCCTTCAGGAAATCTATCCTGGCCTTCCAGCTCAAAACCGGCTTCAGATCAGGGTCTTCTACTTCTAATGAAGGAAGAAGACCATATAAAGATATTCCTGGTCTTATCATGTTTAGCTGAAAATCGGCTAAATCAATTATGGTTGCACTATTTCCAGCATGTTTTATATCAATAAATATATTTTTCTCTTCTAACTCCCTGACAACATAGTTAAACCTTTCCCACTGCTGATAAGTGTATTCCTTATCTTTCTCATCGGCAGTAGCAAAATGTGTCATTAAACCTTCGACTTCTATATTATCCATTTTCCAGGCCTTCTGAACAAATGCTACAGCCTGATCTGGCAAAATACCAATTCTTCCCATGCCAGTATCAATTTTTATGTGGATTTTTTTTATAATATTCCTCTCCAGGGCAAGTTTATTTAAAGTATCCAGGGAATCTATCCGGGCAACAGTTGGTATTAAGTCATATTCCATAATCAGTTCATACTGGCCAGGTAATACCTCTCCAAGTACATGAACTGGCAAATCAAATCCAGCCTCTCTCAATTCCACTCCCTCTTCAGGTAGTGCAACACCCAGTCTATCGACTCTTTCATCCAGTAATACCTCGGCTACTGGAATAACGCCATGTCCATAGGCGTCAGCTTTTACCACAGCCATAATCAATGTATCGGGGGAAAGCCTTGCTTTTAACTCTCCATAATTATACTTAAGATTATCAATATCTATCTCAACCCATACCGGGCGTGTATATCCTGACATACAGTATCAATCCTATCTATAATAATCTGAACATTAAAATTAATACAACTTAATATAAGATCAAGACTAAAGCAAAATTTCAAACTTAAACAAAACAACAGAACTCTATTTTACCACAATATCAATAGCACGACCACCACTGCTCACTGGATATTTCTGATCGCTTCAGGTATATAAGAAATAATGTCTGAAGCTGTCATACTGTAGGAACTCAGATCAAAAGCAGCTGCATCTCCTGCCAGTCCATGTAGAAAAGTTCCAAGTATTACTGCATCACCGATATCCAGTCCCATAGCCAATAGTCCGGTAATCATTCCAGTTAATACATCACCACTACCTGCAGTGGCCATCCCCTCATTACCGGAGGTATTTATATAAATATCACCATCAGGTAATGCTATCACTGTAGCTGCACCTTTGAGAACTAAATGTATATTATGCTCTGTTGCAAACTCGCGTGCAAAACCTATCCGATTTGATTGAATTTCCTTAATTTCCCGATCAACCAATCGGGCCATTTCCCCCGGATGTGGTGTCATTATTAGGGGTTTTCCTCTCTGATCCAGTACTTCCAGACTGTCCAGAGAATTTATACCATCAGCATCC
Organism: Halanaerobiales bacterium; assembly: GCA_046546395.1. Lineage (GTDB taxonomy): Bacteria > Bacillota > Halanaerobiia > Halanaerobiales > DTU029 > JBDNGI01. The sequence continues at coordinate 3,152 of JBKGXW010000106.1, read as the reverse complement.
AGTACAAGCGGTCCATCAAATTCCTCCAATATTTTCGTGACAACCCTTGTCGTACTGTCAGAAACACCCAGTCCAGGTCCAACAGCCATCACAGTTGACTCACCTATTAATTTCTCTATCAGGTTCAGATCATCTACTTTCAGTAAGTTTTCCATGCCCTTCAGTCCAATAGTAATCATTTCAGGAGAGAAGCTAGCTACTGTGGGCTCAATAATCTCCGGTACTGCCAGTTGTACTAATCCAGCACCAATCTTCAGTGCTGCCAGTCCTGTCATAGATGGAGCACCTGCCATACCACTGGAGCCGCCAATGATACCTACTTTGCCGAAAGTACCCTTATGAGAATCTACTGGCCTCTGTGGTAAAAGTGAGCCAGCCTCATCAATATCCAGTACAAAATGTTCTGGTTCCTGCTCCAGCACATAGTCTACAGGAACACCGAGATCAATAATCTCTACTTCACCACAATGTTCCCTACCCGGATAGACTACCAGACCTATTTTGGGATATGCCATAGTCATTGTATAATCTGCAATAACAGCATTTCCAAGTACAGCACCATTCTCACCGTCAACACCTGATGGTATATCCACTGCCAGAACAGAGCCAACATACTGGTTAATCATATCTATCAGAGAAGCGTATGGTTCTCTGACCTCACCTTTAATACCAGTGCCCAGCATCGCATCGATAACAAGGTCAGCCCTATATATTAAGTTCTCTGCCTCTGACAAAACTCCTTCATTATCATCAATAATTGCCTCTATTTCTATATCTCTTAATTTGCAAAGCTTTAAATTAAGCTCAGGACTTCCGGTGAGTTCCCCTTCTTCAGCCAGTAGTAATATCTTAACATGATACCCCCAGATGTCAAGATAACGGGCTGCTACCAGACCATCTCCGCCATTATTCCCCTTTCCAGCAATAATGAGAACCTTACCATCGTTATTAAGTGAATGATGCTGGACACTACTCTGATTACCGCCTTGGTGACTATGCACTCCATCATTGCTATGATCTATATGACCGCCGTGTCCTATTTCTCCTTCAAGAATTAATCGAGCCTTTTCTGCTACTCCGCGTCCGGCAGTTTCCATCAATAATAGATCTGGAAAACCGGCCTCTATTGCACTTTCATCAACTCTTCTCATTTCTTCTGGTTTCAAAACAATCATATTTATTCACCTTCCCCTATTACCATTGCGACTGCCATTTTCTTTTCATGTGATAAGCTTATATGTATATTATTAATTCCATAATTCTCTGCAGTTATTCCTGCCTGGCCTGTCAATTTTACCTGGGGTGTACCATTCTCCTGATTGCACACCTCAATCTCCTGCCAGGAAATCCCTCTAGTATCTCCCAGCATCTTTATAACTGCCTCTTTTGCAGCAAAACGAACAGCAAAATGCTGAGCATAACTTGCTTTAGCTTGACAGTATTCTATTTCATCAGCGGTAAATATTTTACTTAAAAAACGTCCCCCTGATTTTTTAATAATACCCTCTATACGACTAATCTCTACCAGATCTACCCCTACACCTTTAATCATTCTATGTAAATCCTTCCTTTATCGTCTATCTAATTTATTATACTTTATTCTACGTATAAATGCAAAAAATCCAGAATGGTGACGGCATCTTTTCCGGTCACCAATGCTGGATATACTTTTTTCACCTATTTAATACTGAAACCGCTTTACCATAAGTTCATGTACAAACTGAAAACTATATATTTTTATATCCATTCCAGTTGATTACTTCGGCAAGATCTAGTCTATCACGAGGGCTCTCCTCAACTCTCTGATGTTGTTCACTTAAGTAATCTACATCTGCTGGAAAGCCGACTCCGATAACAGTAATTAACACATGGTCCTCCGCGATGTTTAATTTCTCTTTGAAACCCTCCGGGTCATAGCCTGCTACAGGATGAGCTATCAGACCCATCTGTGTGGCCTGAGTGAGAAGATTTCCGACAGCAATACCCGTATCAAAAAGATAATAGTCACGCCTATCACTCAACTGGCAGTCATTTTCCTCTTGAGAATGAACAGCTATCAATACAGGGGCTTTCTTCAACCAGTAATTACCTGATGGTATCGACTCTGCCAGCTCATTTAACTTATCACTATCATTAATTACTGAAAACCTCCAGGGCTGGTTATTGAAGCAGGAGGGTGCCAGGTGTGCTGCCTGAATAAGTTGGGTAATCATTGACTCCGGTACCTTCATGTCTTCTGCGAATGACCTCCGCGCTCTGCGTTCTTCTATCTGTGGGTTAATACTAATGTCTTCCACAATAACTCTTTTAAGTTCGGCCAGTACTTCTTCAACATGTCCCTTAACTTTAACACCATACCAGGATTTTCTGACCCGATTCCAGGGATCAAGTATAAAGGTAGACCTCAGTATAGAGCTACCTTTTTCCTTAAGGGCCGAAAAGCCTTTTGCAACTTTTTTCTCCGGATCCGAAAGCAATTCTACTTTCAAATCATACTTTTGCCTAAATTTAATCAGACTCTCTGGACTATCAGGTGAAATGCCGACCACCTGAACTTCAGGGAGTGTTCCTTCGCCTGTCTTTTGATCATTTAAATTGAAATCTTGCTGATCTTTAAACTCATCATTTAATTGAACTTCATCTTTTAAATCACTCATCTTAAAAGAAATAAATTCATCAATATTCTCTGAAAAGGCATTACATTCCTTTGTACATCCCGGAGTAAACGCCTTTGGGTAAAAGTATAATACCGTATATTTCCCATAAAAATGTTTATCGCTTATTTCTTTTCCCTCATCATTATTAAGGACAAAATCAATCATTTTATCATATTCTTTTAACACATTATCTCACTCCTCTTCAATTATATTTATAACTGTGCCTTATTGATAAATAGGATATTTAATTTTTATTATTAAGGCATTGGCCCTCCCCTACCATATACTTACAAGATATGTGGGGAGGCCAAATGTAATGATATCAAATACAGATCATTTGTACTGTGATAACCGGACAAATGTCCTTATTTTAGTTATATAATTTCACTATCATTATATATCTTATTGATAATGATTACTATTTTTATTATAATATAACTTACTAAATATGTCAACATCTTCATTAATTATTTTGTGATAATACATTTTTTATAA
>JBKGXW010000105.1:0-7194 GCA_046546395.1 Halanaerobiales bacterium | reverse complement strand
AATCAACAATGCGCAGCAAAATAGAAGATTCAGGTGAGGCCTAATCGAATATGGTCATACTAAAATTATCATTGCGCATGTCAAATAAAGAATTTTAGTGAGGCCTAATCGAATATGGTCATACTAAAATTATCATTGCGATTTAAAAATAAGGAATTTTAGTGAGGTGGGGTGATGAATGAATAAAGAAATGAAACTTTTAGAAATCTTAAAAATGATATCACCAGGCACCGTTTTAAGGGAAGGTCTTGAAAACGTACTGCGGGCAAAGACAGGAGGCCTTATTGTTATTGGTGATAGTGAAGATGTGCTTGGAATAGTAGATGGTGGGTTTAACCTCAATGCTGAGCTTACACCTGCACGCCTTTATGAATTGGCGAAAATGGATGGTGCTATGGTGCTAAACGAAAATGCTGATAGAATATTATGTGCAAATGCACAATTGATCCCTGATCCGACGATTCCATCAGAAGAAACAGGAACCAGGCATCGTACTGCGGAACGAGTTGCAAAACAGACAGGTAAATTGGTTATTGCAATTTCACAGAGACGTGATATTATATCTCTTTATCTTGGTAACTTGAAGCATATTCTGGAAGATATCAGGGTGATTTTGTCAAAAGCGAACCAGGCTGTACAGACATTGGAAAAATATCGTAATGTCCTTGACCAGGCATTGACCAATCTAAGTGCCCTGGAGTTTGAAGACCTTGTTACTATTTCTGATGTGGTTACAGTAATACAGAGGGCTGAGATGGTTCTTAAAATTGAGCGAGAGATTAAACGATATATCAGTGAACTGGGTACTGAGGGCCGCTTGATAAGGATGCAGCTGGAGGAATTAATAGCTAATATAAAGGATGAAATAATTCTCTTGATTAAAGATTATATGGCCATTGATGAAGAAGACGAGGAAGAAAAAGATCCCGCTGATCTATTATATGAACTAACAAACTGGTCATCAGATGAGATGCTATCATTGAATACTATCAGTAAGGCCCTGGGGCATGGAGGTAGTATGAACTCGCTGGATTTGTCAGTAGAACCCAGAGGGCACAGAGTTTTACGCAAAATTCCAAGATTGCCTATGCCGGTTATAGAAAATTTGGTGGAACAATTCAATGACCTGCAGAGTATTATTAATGCTTCGCCTGATGAATTAGATGATGTTGAAGGTATTGGTGAGGTCAGGGCACAGGCTATTAAAGACGGTCTGAGGCGACTGAGGGATCAGGTCCTACTTGATCGTCATATATAAAATGTTATACTTACTCGGAGTATTGAGGAGAAATATGACTTAATTGACAGCTTTACGAACTAGTGTTATAATTATTCTGAGTATATTAAGGAATTATATTAATTTAATACAGGAAAATTAACTTTTATAAATATGAAGGTAATTCCTGTCTGCTTTTAATTTTTTGAGGAATATGACCTAAGGCCAAATATGAACTAAGGCTAATTTATCAGGTTTTGTATACATATAAGAGGGGTTGATAGTATAATGTTTGATGTGGGAGATAAAGTAGTATATCCTAATCATGGGGCAGGCACCATTGTTGCGGTAGAAACAAAAGAAATTCTTGGTGAAGAAAAGAAGTATTATATAATGAAACTACCTATTGGTGAGATGAAGGTTATGATCCCTGTTGAAAAGGTAGAAGAAATCGGTATAAGGAATGTGATAAGCGAAGAAGAAGCTGACGAAGTCCTGGGGTTACTTAAAGGTGACAAAAGTAAGATGTCACAGAATTGGAATAGAAGATTTAGAGCCAATATGGAAAAATTAAAAACTGGAGATATATATGAAGTGGCTGAAGTAGTAAGAAACCTGACTATTAGAGACCACGAAAAGGGTTTATCGACTGGTGAGAAGAAAATGTTGAATAATTCCCGACAGATACTTATTAGTGAACTTGTTTTATCTAAAGGTATGGAAGAGGAAGAGGTTGAAGAATTGATCAGTGATGTATTTACTGATAATCCTAATATAGATGAAGAGGAAAATTAAATATAACACGAATCATTTAAAACATATTGGTAATAATAAATGGAAGGAGGTGTAAATTGTGCTCAAAAAGTTTATGCGATTTATAATTGGATTTTTCAGTGCTCTTTTAGCAAATGAATTAGTTGTTAATTACGGCTACGGCACTGACTTTGATTTTGGAGCATTAGACAAATGGTTTACAAGTGAACATTTTGCTGCTATAGTAATTGCTTTTTTGCTTGGTTTTTTTCTAATTTCTTATTTATTGGAGAAGTTATTACAGTTAATTATAGGTTTTGAAAAGAGGTTAAAGGAAATCTCCTGGCGGAAAATGATTATAGGCATTTCGGGTCTAGCTGTTGGATTATTATTTGGTATTTTAGTAAATATTGCCTTTTCTGATATTTTAAATAAAGGCTTGGGCATGTATATTGGTATTTTAATTAACTTAATTTTTGCTTATCTTGGTTTTACTGTATTTCTATCTAAAGAAAAAGATATCATGAGATTATTTGACCGTAAATCTAATGGTTATGACAATATTTATGATGGAGTTATAAGTAATAAAATACTGGATACCAGTGTAATAATTGATGGTCGTATAGCAGATATCTCTAAAAGCGGCTTTCTGGAAGGAACACTAATTATACCCGAATTTGTACTTGAGGAATTGAGGCATATTGCTGATTCTTCAGAGTCATTGAAAAGAAACAGGGGTAGACGCGGACTTGATATACTAAAAGAAATGCAGAAAGAACCCTATATAACTGTAGAAATCATCGGCCAGGACTTCGATGATATTCAGGAAGTAGATAGTAAGTTGGTTAAATTAGCTCAGCTAATGGATGCCCGTGTAGTAACAAATGATTATAACCTTAACAAAGTAGCAGAACTCCAGGGGGTCAAGGTGCTGAATATAAATGAATTAGCTAATTCGGTTAAACCCATTGTCCTTCCGGGTGAAGAGATGAATGTCAAGGTTATCAAGGAGGGTAAGGAAGACGGCCAGGGTGTTGCTTATCTTGATGATGGTACAATGATAGTTGTCGATGAAGGTATCAAGTATATGAATCAAAAGATATCTGTACTGGTTACAAGTATTTTACAGACTGCAGCTGGTAGGATGATTTTTGCTAAACCCAAAGCTACAAAGCAGATTGTCTAAAAAACATGTTAATAAAATGGTTTCAACATTGGTTAAGGAGAAATTTATGTCAATTGGAGCAGTAATACCTGCAGCAGGTCAGGGTAAAAGGATGAAAAGTAAAATAAATAAACAGTTTTTACAATTATCAGAACATCCTGTACTGGCACATACTATATCTGTCTTTATAAATAATAATAAAATAGATCAAATAATATTAGTAGTACATTCAGATGAATTAGATTATTGTAAGGAAAATATTATAAATAATTTTTTTGATCAAGATGATCAAAGGATAAAAATAATTGCTGGAGGGAAGACCAGACGTGAATCAGTGTATGCTGGTTTAAAGGCCTTTTCGCCAGCAATTGATTATGTCTTAATACATGATGGGGCCAGGCCTTTATTGAGTCAGGGGCTTTTGGATAAAGTAATTGATTCACTAAATTCATATGATGCTGTAATTGTCGGAACAAGGTTGAAAGACACTGTAAAACAGGTAGATAAAAAGGGGATTGTCCAAATGACGCCTGATCGCAGCAACCTGATGGCAGTTCAAACACCACAGGCTTTTTTATATGAGCTTATAATAGAAGCACATCAGGCAGTACCGGCAGATCAACCGGTAACTGATGATGCTTCTTTACTTGAATATATGGGGAAAAAGGTAAAAATTATTAAGGGTAGTTATGAAAATATCAAAATAACTACACCAATGGATCTTATTTTTGCCGAAAAGATACTTGAAAAACGAAGAAAGGGTTAAGTGATATGAAGGTTGGAATAGGTTTTGATGTCCATCAATTAACTGAAGAGCGGAAACTAATTATTGGTGGTGTAGAGATTCCATCAGAAAAGGGGTTGCTGGGTCACTCCGATGCAGATGTTCTTACCCACTCATTGATGGACGCTATACTGGGTGCGCTGAGCAAAGGGGATATTGGTCAACATTTCCCGGATACAAGTGATCAATACAGGGATATCAGTAGTCTGATTTTGTTGGAGAAGATAAATGAATTTCTTCTTGAAGAAAACTACAAAGTAAGTAATATTGATATGATTATAATGGCTGAAAAGCCCAAAATGGGGCCATATTATACGAAGATAAAAAATAATTATTCCAGAATTTTAAATATCGCAGAAGGAAAGATTAACATAAAGGCTACAACTACAGAAAAATTAGGTTTTGTTGGTAGAGAGGAAGGAATAGCAGCACAATCTATTGTATTGATTAAAGAGGAGGAAGGATAAAAATGATAGTAAAAGACATAATGTCGACAAATCCAATTACAGTGAATCCAGATACCACTGTCCTGGAAGCAGAGAAGTTAATGTCACTTAATAAGATAGGAAGATTAATTGTCCTTGAAGATGACAGAGTAGTCGGAATGGTAAGTGATGGTGACCTTGTAGTTGAACATGAATTGAATACTGAGATTGATAAGTTCATATCTAGGGATATAATTACCATTAATGAAAATACAACAGTACAGGAAGCAGCGCGCTACTTATCTGATCATGATATTGGAGGTCTTCCCGTTTTAGACCAGAATGATAAGCTAATTGGTATTGTAACTGCTGACGATATTGTATATGGATATTTAAAGGATGAAGAAAATGAAAGAGCAATGGAAAAGAGAACAATAACTCCAGAGAGTTCTGCTATTTATCTTGCCATGACCAGAAGTAGGGAATATGAAGAATACTGGCTTGATAAAATAAAGGGATACAATTATAAGGCCGCTATTACACAGACTGGCGCCAGTGCAGAGAAACTCCCTATTAAGTTGAGGGAGAGTACTACAGTTGCTGCTATAGCACGTGGGGTTATTTCTGAAAACTCCAGAGAAAAGATTGCAGTATCCAATGCAGTCAAAGATGCCTATAGTCAGCTGGCTCTGGTTAACCCCGGTCTCGGCGGTGGTTTCAAGATCGCTGTTGTGAAAGGTGACGGCCATATATCTGTTGCAATATTTGGTAAATTCGGCCATGCTTTAGTAGATGGCCCGGAGCAATTAACTATAGGAACCAGCGTTATATAAGAAGTAAAAAGCAATAAGTCAGAGGAGGTCAGATGTAAGAAATTAGAGATTGAAAACCAGAGGTTAGATAGGAGGGCTTCCCGGGAATTATTCAGGGAAAGCCTTCCGTATATTAAATCCTACTTTCGATCTCCTACATCATAGCTCTTTTTGACATTTAAGTAGGATAAGTAGAGGTATTATATTTTCGAGAAATAAATATATCAAGAAATATTAAATAGAGGAGTGTTTGAAATGTCAGATATGCGTTTGCGTTTTGCTCCCAGTCCAACGGGGAGAATACATATTGGAAATATCAGGACTGCCCTCTTTAATTGGCTCTGGGCCAGAAGTAGTGAGGGTACTTTTATCCTGAGGATTGAAGATACAGACCTGGAGAGGTCGACAAGGGAGTTTGAAGAGGTTATACTCAAAGAGATGAACTGGCTTGGACTCGATGTAGATGAAGGGGTAGGGCCTGGAGGAGATTATGGTCCGTACCGTCAATCAGAAAGACTTGATCTTTATAATAAATATGCGGAAAAGCTTGTGGAGGAAGGGAAGGCATATTACTGTTATTGTTCTCCGGAAGAAATAGATGAGATGAGAGAAGAGGCTGCAAGTATAGGTGAAATGCCCCGTTATAATGGCCGCTGCCGCAAACTTACAGCAGAAGAAAAGGAAAAATATGAAACCGAAGGTAGAGAACCAGTTATCAGGTTTAAAGTTCCTGACGAAGAAGTTGATGTAGTAGTTAAAGATAGGATTAGAGGGGAAGTTACTTTCAATTCAAGTGTTCTTGATGACTTTATCATATTTAAATCAGATGGAATGCCTACCTATAATTTTGCTGTTGTAATTGATGATACCATGATGAAGATAACTGATGTAGTCAGAGGAGAGGACCATCTATCAAATACCCCTAAACAATTGTTGATATATGAGGCCCTTGGTTTTAAGCCGCCAAAGTTTGCTCATTTACCTTTAATTCTTGATGAAGAAAAGAAGAAACTAAAGAAAAGAAGTGACAGCGATGCAGTATATATTGGTGAATATAGAGAAAAGGGATATTTGCCAGAGGCATTGTTTAATTTTCTCTCGTTATTGGGTTGGTCTACAAAGAATGATGAAGAAATTCTTTCAAAAGAGGAAATAATCTCACGCTTTGATATAGAAGAGGTAAATAAGAGCGGTGCTGTTTTTGATATAGAAAAGTTAAACTGGATGAATGGTAAATATATCCGGGAATCAGAATTGGATAGCATAGTGGAATTATCAATCCCTTATCTGAAGAAGGCGGGTTATATTTCCGGGGAAATATCTCAGCAGAAATATGACTGGTTAAGACGGGTTATAGAGGTTACTCGAAATAAAGTGGATTATCTTTCACAGATACCCGAACAAGCCGAATTGTTCTTTAAAGACCTGGAATATGAAGATAAAGAAGAGGCTGTTGAAGAATTTAAGGGAGAGAATGTAGAACTTGTCTTTAATACTCTTAAAGAGAAGCTTGCTGAGCTTGAAGAATTTAATCCTGATTCAATCAATAAGATATTCAATAAAATGCGTAAAGAACTACCAGTAAAAGCCCGTACAGTTTATCATCCTACAAGGGTAGCACTGACAGGTATGAACTCAGGTCCAGAGTTGAATCATGTAATCTATATTTTGGGTCTTGAAGAGACAGAAAAAAGACTGGATAAAGCGCTTGAACTGTCGGCTAGCTAATCCATTGGGATATCATTTTGATATATAGACTTAAAGACAAGATAATATATAGCTAAAAAAGAACTTACTATAGAAGGACTTATTATTATAAACCGGCTTAAATCAGATGTTTAATTTTGATTTTAGCCGTTTTTTTTTACCTTATTTTACTTAAAGGAAATTGCTTCTTCAGCCAGAATTTATAACAAATGGATTCTTATATCTACACTTACAATAAAAGGGTATTACTTAATTGTCAGCTTTGCCGTCAATTCAGTCTAAATATCAAGCATCAATAATGACAATCAATCTAAATATCAAGCAGTAATAGA
>JBKGXW010000104.1:0-7256 GCA_046546395.1 Halanaerobiales bacterium | reverse complement strand
AGTAATAATACAAGTAATAATCAGGAGTCGGCTAAGAACAATAATAATGGAGTACAGAGTAATAAAGAAAATGTGAAATTAAATCTAAATGATATTATTGAGGAATTACTTAATCAATATTTCCATGTAGTATCCTTCATGAGAATAATGGAAATATATAATGAAAATTTTATTGTCTATTATCAGCAGATGGAAGATGAATATCATAACATCAGCAGGATAATAAGTAATGAAAACAGCAGTAAAGTAAGCAGTGGAAAAAGCGATGGAAAAAGCAGTGATAATGCTCCTGGAAGAGATAGTGGAAGTGGAGTGTTGCCATCAAATTTTATGGTAAAATTGTTTTGTCTTGATCCACAACAACAGCTGCAGGAGGTTTTAAAAAAAGGAAAGGCAGCGGTTTTCTTTTCGGCAACATTGACCCCACTGACATACCACCGGGAGATATTGGGTGGTAATGAGGATGATTATATACTGGACCTGGAATCACCATTTGATAGTAATAATTTATGTCTGATGATAGCCCCTACGATTTCCACAAAATATAGTAACAGGAAAAAAAGCTATAGTGTTATTGCTGACCTTGTCGCCGCCACAATTAGCAGCAAAAAAGGTAATTACCTGGTATTTTTCCCGTCATATGCATATATGACAGCAGTCTATGACTACTTTGTAACTAATCACCCTGATTTTGATACCATTATTCAATCACGAGATATGACCGAAAGGGAGCGGGGGACATTTTTAAGAAAATTTTCTGCCAATAAAGCTATTACAGGTTTTGCTGTATTAGGGGGTATATTTTCTGAAGGTGTGGATTTAAAGGGAGACAGACTGTTGGGTTCGATAGTCGTTGGTGTTGCACATCCCAGGATATGCCTGGAAAGAAATCTAATAAGGGATTATTTTCAGAAAAAAAATGGCGCTGGTTATGAATTTGCTTATCTTTATCCCGGCATTAATAAGGTTCTGCAGGCAGCAGGAAGGACCATTCGAACTGAGACTGACCGGGGTTTAATACTTCTTATAGGTGAACGGTTTACAACAGCCAGATATCAGGTGATGCTGCCAGGTTGGTGGAACGAGATTAAAATAATAGTTCCGACTGTTTCAGAGATAAAGAATCAGCTGGAACAATTCTGGATATAAGCTGCTATAATAAGGGTATAATAGAATTGAAAGATAGGTAAATAGATGAGTTTTACTTATATAACTATCTTTTCATTCTATAATATTAATGGAGGTTTTAAGATGGTAGAACAATTTTCAGAGTGGGATAAGTGGAAGGAAACACTGGGGCAGGCTATTAATATTGGACATAAAATAGGTTTGAAAGACGAGACAATAATTACAATTGGTAGCAAAATCGGTGATTTCCTGGACTGGAACACTGATCCTGAGAATAGAGAACAGAGAGTTATAAAAGAAATGTGGGATCAGGCTGATGAGGAGGAGCAGAAAACCCTGACCAAATTACTGGTTAAAATGATATCAAGTGAAGAAAAAATGAAGGACAAGGCTCATTAAGCTTCTGCACATAGGTGTTTGCGTTACTCAATAAATTAATATTTTTCTGAATGTAGGATCTCTGGTCCTACATTTTTTTCGCTCTTATTTTCTTTTTTATATAATTTAGGTTATAATAGAATATAAAGCATCAAAATTATGATGGGGAATAAATATTTTGATGAAGAATTAAATAGATGAAATCAATTAAAGGGGCAAAACAAATGAGTAAGAGTATCTACAGTCTTGTTCGACTAATTCGGTTTCTACGCGATGATCAGGTCAAATTGAGCAAAAAGCTATTGTTAATTGTGCCGATTGTATATTTCTTTTCTCCAATAGATCTAATTTTTGATTTTTTTCCAATACCCCTGATCGGTTATCTTGATGATCTGGCTGTTTTTGTGTTGATGCTGCCACTAATTAAATCAATGTTGAGTAACTATAGCTCCGGGAAAAACCCGGATACCAGGGCAGGCTCTAATAAAAGGAAATATAAAGAAGCAATTGATATAGATAAAAATGATTATAAAGTAAGATAAGGGGGGTTGAACTATGATTATTACTGTAACATTAAATCCAGCACTTGATATGATAATTCAGCTGGACAAATTGAATGTTGGAGAATTGAACCGTTTTGATGAGGTCAGTGTCAGGGCAGGAGGTAAGGGTATTAATGTTGCCAGGGTCCTGAGTGTTTTGAAAAAAGACTTACTAGCTATGAGTATAATGGGTGGTCATACTGGCAAAAGAATGCAGGAGATAATGGATGAAGAGGGGATAAATTTTGATATTACACCAACAGCCTTTAATACCAGGGAAAATATCAAAATAGTTGAGGGAGATGGACAGGAGACGGAGGTTAACCAATATGGTCAGGTATCTATGACCAGTTATTTGAGATTTAAGGAATCTCTCAGGAAACAACTGGAGGATGCAAGCATATTAATTCTATCGGGTAGCATTCCGGACGGACTTTCTCCTGATATATATCAGGAATTGATACTACTTGCAAACGAGTATGGTGTCAAAACTATACTGGATACATCGGGTGAGCCGCTACGTCTAGGAATTGAAAGTAAACCATACATAATAAAACCCAATCTTGTGGAATTGAGTGACCTAATTGGTCGTAGACTTAATTCCATGTCAGATGTATATCAGGCCATGCAAACTATTCTTGCTAAAGGTGTTGAGAATATAATTGTTTCAGTTGGTGAACAGGGGGCTTTTTATGCCAATAAAGAGGATTGTTATCAGGTAGTGCCGCCAGAAATAAGAGTGGCTGATACAACAGTAGGTGCAGGGGATTCAATGGTTGCTGGACTGGCAATAGCTATAGAGGAAGGGTATGACTTTCTTCAGATGGCAAAGTATGTTACCTCCATTGCTACTCTATATGTAAGTGGGAGAGATATTACTGACCAGAATATAGCTGAAATGAAGGAAATATTAGAAGTCCTGGAGGGTGAGCAATTCATATGATAAGCTTTAAAGGCATACCTGTATCAAAAGGTATTGTGATAGGAACAGTTTTTAAGTATTCTAAAAGAAAAACATTAATTGAAACATACAGTATAGATGAAAGCCAAATAACAGATGAGATAAATAAGTTCAGTGAAGCCAAGATTAAGACTAATAAATATTTGAGAGATATAAAAGAAAAAGCTAGCAGGGACCTGGGGGCAAGGGAATCTCAGATTTTTGATGCCCATATATATATGCTAAATGATCCTGTACTGGATGAAACTATAAAAGGCCTGATTAAAACTGAATGTGTCAATGTTGAGGCAGCAATTCAAAAAGCAGTAGATGATATTTCTGAAAAATTTATGAGGCTGAATAATGATTATTTTGAAGAGAGATTAAAAGATATACAGGATGTTACAAACCATCTCCTGAGGGCTCTTGCCGGTCAGCAAAATACATTACACAATTTACCCGATAATGCAGTTGTAGTAGCTGAGGACTTGACACCATCAGAAACCTCGCTGCTTGACAAGGAGCGTCTGAGTGGTTTTGTTCTGACACAGGGTGGTCTTACTGCACATACTACAATAATTGCAAAAAGCTTAATGATTGCTACTATCATCAATGTGGACAATGCAATACTGGACAAAGTTAAGCATGGTGATACTATTATCCTTGATGCTATTTCTGGAGAGGTATTTCTGAATCCAGATAAAAGACTATTGAAAAGATACAAACGAAAAATCGAGGTATTTAATAGAAAGGAAGAGGATTTATTAAGCTTAAGAGATGAAGAATCCATTACAAAGGACGGTCATAAGATAGAACTGGCTGCAAATATAAATACTCTTGATGAGATTAAAGCAGTTAAACAGGTTAATGGAGATGGTATTGGCTTACTCAGGACTGAGTTTCTATTTACAAAAGCTGAGCATCTGTTTGATGAAGATAGACAGTTTAGGATGTACAGAAAAGTAGTTGAAAGTGTGGAAGGAAAATCGGTTGTTATCAGGATTCTGGACATAGGCGGAGATAAGGATTTACCTTATTTTCATGTACCAGAGGAAATCAATCCCTTCCTTGGTTGGAGGGGTATTCGTATTTCACTGGAAAGGCAGGATATCTTTAAAATCCAGGTCAGAGCTTTGCTCAGAGCCAGCAATTATGGTGATGTGAAAATACTTCTACCATTTATATCTTCAGTAGAAGAATTACGTGAGGCTCTTGGGATAATCATTGAGGTTAAAAATCAGCTGGAGAAAGAAAACATAGATTATGATCGAGATATTGAAATTGGTATGATGATTGAAGTTCCATCTACAGCAGTAATGGCTGATATTTTTGCGAAAGAGGTTGATTTCTTCAGTATTGGCACAAATGACCTTATTCAATATACCCTTGCAGTTGACAGGAACAATAGTAAGATTGCAAACCTATATACGGCCTTTCATCCATCTGTACTTAGACTGATAAAACAGGTTGCTGCAGCTGCAAATAATCATGGAATCTGGGTCAGTATCTGCGGAGAGGCTGCTGCCAACCATCTATTATTACCTATCTTTGTTGCTATGGGCATTACAGAACTTAGTATGAGTAGTGGGTATATACTGGAGACCAAGAAGTTAATTAGAAGTCTTGACAGGACAAGTCTGAACTATCATTTAGGAAAGGTTATGCAGATGGGACTGGCTTCAGAAATTGAGGAATACCTGGATGATAACTTTTAATTCTGAATTAAATATTTCCGGGTAATCAACGATTAGAATTACAGAATACCAGGTAATTAGTTAATAATTAAATTTAAGAATATAATTGTGGTTTATTAATATGATTTTAAATAAATAGGAAAAATTTTATTCAAAAATAGAAAGAGGGGATATAATTTATGAAAGACAGGTTTAATGCAGTTGAGGTTATAGAGATGGCCAAGGATATTGAAAAGAGAGGTCATAAGTTTTATACTAATCAGGCTGAACTGGCAGGAGACCAGGAACTGAAGGATCTCTTCACAAAGCTAGCTGAAGATGAACTTGATCACTATGAAAGATTTGAAGAATTGGCAAAAGTGATTAAGGATGTAAATAAAGAACATCTTGAATATGTTTATGATCCAGAAGTTAGTGCATATCTGGAGGCAATAGTAGAGTTTGCTATTTTCCCTGCTGAAGAAGGCGTAGAAATACGGGACATAGTGGATGCTCTACAGATTGCTATTTATGCTGAAAAAGACTCAATTCTCTTTTATAGTGAAATGCTGAAATACAATGATGACCAGACTGCTGTAGTATTAAAAAAATTAATTGAAGAAGAAAAGCAGCACCTTCTTGATTTAGTCAGATATGATGCTGAATTAAGTCGAAAGAAATAATTTAACATTTTGAAGTACTGGCGGGAAACATCTGAATTTTTTTGTTATTACTTCATTCATGGAAATCACTTACGGAGAAGATCCATAGTTTAATCAATCAACAACATAGATAATGATTTATAGATGAAAAAAATATATAGAATTGGTGAAAAAATTATGGAAGAGAAGACACATTATACTTATATAGTAGAATGTGCTGATGGGACATACTATACTGGGTACACTACAGATGTAGAAAGAAGAGTAAAGGAACACAATGAAGGAATGGGCGCAAAATATACCAGGGGTAGATTGCCGGTTAGCCTCATATACTATGAAGAGTATCACAGTAAAAGTAAAGCTATGAAGAGAGAATATGAGATCAAGACATTCAGTAGAGAGGCAAAAGAGGAAATAATAAAAGGGGGAGAGTAACAATGCCAAAACGCGAAGATATAAATAAGGTATTAATTATTGGGTCTGGTCCTATTGTAATAGGTCAGGCCTGTGAATTTGATTATTCAGGAACTCAGGCATGTAAAGCACTGATGGAAGAAGGGTATGAAATTGTACTGGTTAACTCCAATCCGGCAACAATTATGACAGACCCGGAGATGGCTGATAGAACATATATTGAGCCATTGACAATGGAAACTGTTGAGAAGATTATTGAAATTGAAAAGCCTGATGCACTATTGCCAAATCTCGGAGGGCAGACAGCCCTGAATTTATCTTCTGAATTAGATAAAGAGGGAATTTTGAAAAAACATAATGTAGAGATAATAGGTATTCAACCTGATGCTATTGAGCGAGGGGAAGATCGTATTATATTCAAAGAAGAGATGAATAAGCTTGGAGTTCCTATGCCGCGAAGTTTACCTGCTTATTCTGTTGAAGAGGCTGAAGAAATTGCTAAAGATCATAAATACCCAGTAGTAATTCGTCCGGCTTATACTATGGGTGGAACTGGTGGCGGTATTGTATATAATGTAGAAGAATTAAGAGAAGTAGTTGAACGTGGTCTTTCTGCCAGCATGATTGGGCAGGTTTTGGTTGAGGAGTCAGTCATTGGATGGCAGGAATTAGAATTGGAGTTAGTCAGAGATCATAAGGGCAAGAAAATCTCTATTTGTTTTATAGAAAATGTTGATCCAATGGGTGTACATACTGGCGATAGTTTTTGTGTAGCACCTATGTTAACTGTTCCACAGGAAGTTCAGGACCGTATTGAGGAATATAGTTACAAAATTGCTGATGCTGTAGGTGTAATTGGTGGTGCTAACTTCCAGTTTGCCTATAATCCCGAAGATGACCGAATGGTTGTTATTGAAATGAATCCAAGAACATCCCGTTCATCTGCTCTGGCTTCAAAAGCAACAGGATTTCCTATCGCCAGAATTTCAACTAAATTAGCGGCTGGCTTAACATTGGATGAACTCCCGTATTGGAAAGAAGGAACACTGGATAAGTACAAACCTTCAGGTGATTATGTTGTAGTTAAATATGCACGCTGGGCTTTTGAAAAGTTCCCGGAGGTAGAAGATAAACTGGGTACTCAGATGATGGCAGTTGGCGAAGCCATGAGTATTGGTAAAAACTTTGTAGAGGCATTTCAGAAAGCAATTCGCTCTCTGGAAATTGGTCGGTATGGTCTGGGAAATGTTAAAAAGTTTGAAAACTTAAGCAAAGAGCAATTATTGAAGGCTCTCGGTTTACCTTCCAGCGAAAGATTTTTTCTCATTTACCAGGCCCTGCTCAAAGGTGTAAGTATTGAAGAAATTAATAAATTAACATATGTAGATAAATGGTTCCTGGGAGAAATGAAAAAATTAGTTGATTTTGAAACTAAACTTAAGGAATCCAGAGGGCAATCACTGCCGGATGAACTTTTAATAGAAGCAAAAGAATTAGGTTTCTCAGATAAATATCTGGC